>JACCYP010000265.1 GCA_013696425.1 Thermoleophilaceae bacterium | reverse complement strand
CCATGATCTTGTTGATCTCGAAGTCCTTGGGCGTGTAGACCCGCGCCACGCCGTGGGCGAGCATCTCCCGCGCGTCGGTCTCGGGGATGATCCCGCCCACCACCACCGGCACGTCGGCGCCCGCCTCGGCGAGCTCGCGCACGACGTCCGGGATCAGCTCGCGGTGGGATCCGGAGAGGATCGACAGGCCCACCACGTGCACTCCCTCCTGCACGGCGGTTGCGGCGATCCGCGAGGGCGTGAGCCGGATGCCGTCGTAGACCACGTCCATGCCGGCGTCGCGGGCGCGAACGGCGATCTGCTCGGCGCCGTTGGAGTGCCCGTCGAGGCCGGGCTTGCCCACCAGGATCTTGATCCGCCGGCCGAGCGACTCAGACACGCGCTCGACCTTCTCGGTCAGCGCCGTGAGCGCCTCGTCCGAGGGCGCGGCGGCGGCATCGGAGACGCCGGTGGGCGCGCGGTACTCGCCGAACACGTCCCGCAATGTCTGCGCCCACTCGCCTGTCGTGGCGCCGGCCTTGGCGGCCGCGAGGGTCGCGGGCATCACGTTGGCGTCGGAGTTGGCGGCGGCGGCGAGGTCGGACAGGGCGGCGTCCACAGCGGCCTGGTCGCGCTCGGAGCGCCACCTCTCGAGGGCATCGATCTGCCCCTGCTCGACAGCGGGGTCGACGGTGAGGATGCCGCCGTCCTCGCCCTCCTGGAGCGGCGAGGGCTCGGTGGAGGTGAACACGTTCTGGCCGACCACCTCGAGCTCGCCTCCCTCGATCCGGCGCACGCGCTCGCGGTGGGACTCGACGAGCTGGGTCTTCATGTAGTTCACGGCCTCGACGGCGCCGCCGTGCTCGGCGACGGTCGCCATCTCGGCGGAGGCGCCCTCGACGAGATCCTCCACGAGGCCCTCCATCACGACCGAGCCCTCGAAGATGTCGGGGTACTCGAGCAGGTCGGTCTCATAGGCGAGGATCTGCTGGATCCGCAGCGACCACTGCTGGTCCCACGGGCGCGGCAGTCCGAGCGCCTCGTTCCAGGCCGGCAGCTGGAGCGCGCGGGCGCGGGCGTCGCGGCCCATCGTGACCGCGAGAGCCTCGAGCACGATCCGGATCACGTTGTTCTCCGGCTGGGCCTCCGTGAGGCCGAGCGAATTCACCTGCACGCCGTAGCGCATGCGCAGGAACTTGGGGTCCTCGACGCCGTAGCGCTCACGGCCAAGCTGCTCCCACAGCTGGCCCATCGCGCGCAGCTTCGCGTGCTCCTCGACGAAGCGGATGCCGGCGTTCACGAAGAAGGAGATGCGGCCGAACACGCGCGGGAAGCTCTCCTCGGGCACCCGTGGGCGCACCTCGTCGAGCACGGCCTGCGCTGTCGAGAGCGCGTAGGCGATCTCCTGAACCGGCGTGGCCCCGGCCTCCTGGAGGTGGTAGGAGCAGATGTTGGTGGGGTTCCACTTCGGCACCTCGTCGACGGTGAAGGCGATCATGTCGGCGATCAGCCGCATCGACGGGCCGGGCGGGAACGCATAGGTCCCGCGCGAGAGGAACTCCTTGATGATGTCGTTCTGGGTCGTGCCCTGGAGCAGCGCCCGGTCGACGCCGTTCTCCTCCGCGACGGTCATGTACAGCGCGAGCAGCCACGCGGCGGTGGCGTTGATCGTCATCGACGTGTTCATCTCGCCGAGCGGGATGCCGTCGAGCAGCGCGTGCATGTCGCCCTTGTGGGCGACCGAGACGCCTACCTTGCCGACCTCGCCGCGCGATAGCTCGTGATCGGGGTCATAGCCTGTCTGGGTGGGAAGGTCGAACGCGATCGAGAGGCCGGTCTGGCCCTTCTCGAGGTTCTTGCGGTAGAGCGCGTTCGAGTCCTTCGCGGTCGAGTGGCCCGCGTAGGTGCGCATCACCCACGGGCGGTCCGGCTCGGGGAGGCGCGCTTGCGACATCGCGATGGATTGTACGGTTCCGCTCGTGATTGCCGAGGTGGTGGAGAAGCCGCGCACGTCGGGGCCCGGGGACGGCGTCTCCGACAACTGGAAGGTGATCGTCAAGAACGACAACCACAACACCTTCGAGGGGGTGGCGGGCGCCCTCGCCCGCGTGATCCCCGGAATGACCTACGAGGGCGGCCTCGGAATGGCCGACAAGATCCACAACTCGGGCCAGGCGATCGTCTGGTCGGGCCCGCTCGAGCAGGCCGAGCTCTACTGGGAGCAGCTGAGCGACGCCGGCCTGACCATGGCGCCGTTGGAACAAGGATGAGAGAGTCGGCGTAAGGAACGCCGCGGTTCGTGCTTGAAGAGGCGTGAACCGACTTCTAAGGGGGGATTTCCAATGCTTCGCAGACTCGCATTCCTAGCCGCGGCCATCGCCGTCGGCATTTCGGCGTCCGCCCAGGCGGCACCGACCATCCAGTCCTATCC
>JACCYP010000203.1 GCA_013696425.1 Thermoleophilaceae bacterium | reverse complement strand
GTGCGCGCAGGGCGCTGGACACGGGTGCGGGCGGCGGCGGTCGCTGCGGGTGGCGTCATGCCTGGTCCTCTTGGAGCTTGCGGGCGACGCGCATGCGCGCCGACTTCGAACGGGGGTTCTGCGCGGTCTCACCGGGCGTCGGGGCGATCGCTCGGCGCGAGACCAGCTCGGCCTCGGGCGTGCGCCCGCAGCCGCACACGGGCAGCTCCGGCGGGCAGATGCAGCCCTGGGCGCGGGCGGTGAGGAATCCCTTCACGCGCCGGTCCTCGAGGGAGTGGAAGGAGACGGCGGCGATGCGGCCGCCGGGTGCGAGCACCTCCCATGCGCGCGGGAGCGCCGCATCGAGCGAGCCGAGCTCGTCGTTCACCACGATCCGGACCGCCTGGAAGATGCGCTTCGCGGGATGGCCGGCGCCGAACTGAGCGGGGATGGGCACGGCGCGCTTCACGGCGTCCACGAGCTCGAAGGTCGTGTCGATCGGCCGCGAGGCCACGATCTCGCGCGCGATCGGCTGCGCGTAGCGCTCCTCGCCGTAGGAGGAGAACGCGTTCGCGAGCCGGCGCTCCTCCCACTCGTTCACGACCGTGCGGGCATCCATGTCCTGGGTTGTGTCCATTCGCATGTCGAGCGGGGCGTCGTATGCGTAGGAAAATCCGCGGTCGCGGGTGTCGACCTGTTGGGAGGAGACGCCCAGGTCGAGATACGCGATATCCGCCTGAAGGCCTTCATCGGCGAGCAGGGCGAGCCCCTCGGCATAGTCCATGCGCAGGAAGCGCGTGTCACAGGAGACCTCGGCGGCGAACTCCTCGAAGCGCTCCTGTGCAGCGGGGTCGCGGTCGATCACGATCATCGTCCCGTCCGGCCCGAGGCGCTCGGCGATCAGGCGCGCGTGACCGCCGCCGCCGAAGGTGCAGTCGATGGCGGTCTCCCCCGGCTGCGGGTCCACCAGGCCGATCAGCTCGCCGGCCAGAACCGGGACGTGGGCGCTTGTCATCTCAAGAAGGATGAGGGAGCCCCTCGGCTATGTCGTTGACCTCTGCCGCGAGTTCGTCGGTGCGGGCGGCGTGCGTCGCGCGGTCCCAGACCTCGACGCGGTCGATTGTCCCGCCGATCACGACCTCCTTCTCGATATCCGCCTGCTTCAGCAGGGTGGCGGGCAGCGTGATCCGGCCGGCCGAGTCCAGCTCGTAGTCGAAGAAACCATGGGCGAAGAAGCCCTCGAGCTTGCGGCGCTCCTTGCTGAGCGGGTTGAGGGTGGGAATCACGGTCGCGGTGAAGGAGTCAAAGCCCTCGGGGGTGAAGATCGCGATGCATGGATCGAGCCACTTCCCGACCACCAGGCCATCCGAGAAGGCCGCCCGGAACTTCGCCGGGAGGCTCAGACGGTTCTTTGCGTCGAGCGAGTGTTCGAAGTGGCCGCGGAATGCCAAGAGAGATGCCCTGCGGGCGGAGAAGTTGTTGGACCGAGGTGGCGGAGTGGGAGGAGCCCCGCCACCCCGGTCGGTGATTCCGTGGGGAAAGCTAGCCCACTCTCTCCCACTTTGCAACACATCTAGACACCTATTCCATCCGGACGGCCTGCATCGACCGCCTTTTGGCACTGGAATGCGGGTTCTGCGGTGGGGCGATTCGGAGCCCGGATGCAAGTCCGGTTGCATCCAGCGGTCCAACTGTCCTCACTTCTTCTCACCTGTTGAGAAAAAGCCAGGACGCTCGCGTCAGAACTGAGGCACTCCGCCGCTCTCCGTGAGCGCCGCCAGTAGCGCGGCGGCCACCATCAGCATCACGCTCGGCACCAGCAGCAGCGCCACGACCAGCTGGATCTTCGGCCCCGCCTTGGCGGCCTCCTCCTGGATCCGGCGGCGGCGGTGCAGGCGTGAATCGCGCGCCTGGGCCGCGAGGGTGTCCGAAAGCGGGACGCCGTGCCGCATCGCGCGCGTGAGCGCCGCGGCGAGCGTGTCGATCTCGGCACATGGGAGACGCAGAGGCATGAGTGAGAGTGCCTCGGCGAGCGGTGCGCCGAGATCGACCTCGGCCGCCACGCGGCGCCACTCCGCGGCCACGGGGCCGTGGGCCCGCGACCCGACCCGGCCGAGGGCGTGCGCGAGCGGTGCCCCGGCGTCGATGGCCACGCGCAGAAGGTCGAGCAGCGCGGGTAGCTCCACACGCGCGCGGCGCAGGCGCGCATCGCGGCGGCGGGCCAGCCACAGGTCCGGGGCGAGAAAGCCGGCGACTGGAGCTGCGAGCACGATGAGGAAGCCGAGCCGGCCCGGTGCGGCGGCGGTCAGGGGCAGTGAGAACAGGCCGAGCACGGACGCGCCGGCGAGCTTGGCCGCCGTCACCTCGCGCGGCCCGAGGCCGGCCGGTACGCCGGCGGCGGCGATTCGCTCTGCGAGTCCGGCGGGTGGCGCGGCTCCGCGGCGCAGTCCGGCTCCCGCCGCTGCGAGCACTCGCATCGCGGGTTCACCTCGCGCGTGGGTGCGCGCACGCGGGATGAGCCCCGCCAGACCGAGCACCGCGAGGGTGGCCGCCGCGCCGGCGAGCAGTGGGGTCATCCCTTCACCTTCCCGAGCCGGTGGATGGCCCACGCGGCGCCCGCCTGCATCGCGACCGCCATGCCCACGAGCCACGCGCTCAGGAACGAGCCGAGCAGGCCAGCGACGAAGCCGGGGCTCGCGAGCTCCGCCAACACCGCGCCGCCGAACGGGAGCAGGGCGACCACGAGCCCGGTGAAGCGCGCCTGCGCCGTGGCGGCCTTCACCTCGCCGCGCAGCCGCGCCTCGTCCTCGAAGCCGCGGGCCGCGCGCCGAAGCAGCCCCGCGAGGTCGCCGCCGGCGCCGCGCTGCACCTGCACGGCGGCGACGATCGTGTCCACCGAGTGCCCACGCACGCGTGCGGCCATCGCAGCCAGCGCGTCGTCGGTGGGTGCGCCG
>JACCYP010000174.1 GCA_013696425.1 Thermoleophilaceae bacterium | reverse complement strand
GCTCGCGCCCGCGATCGAGCCCCTCCGCGTCCTGGGCGTGGATCGGCGCGCGGATCTCGCGCAGGAACGACCGGAAACGGTCGCCCGCATCGCCCTGGAGCGTCTCGAGCTGGTCGCAGAGCACGGGCGTGAGCGTGAGCGTGAGCGGCACGCCGTCCACCACATCGAGCAACGGCAGGTACACGGTCGCGAGCGCCTCCCACAGCCACTCCTCGCCGAAGGGCCAGGTGCCGAAGCCCTCCACGTAGGGCATGTGGGTGTGCAGGACGAGCGAGAGGCGGGTCAAGGCCGCAGCACCGCGAGGAAGTCGAGCGCCTTGTCGAGTGGTGCGGACGCAAGGCGGAAGTCGCCGGGCGCGATGGCCGGGGTGAACCAGCCGTAGAAGGGCTTGGTGATCCGAACGCGGGGATGCAGCGAGTCCCAGCCGGCCTTGATCGCCAGCTCATGCGCGCGCAGCTTGCGCGCGTGGAAGAGGCCGAGCATCTCGACCGATCCGAACGAGCGCTCGCACAGCTCGCGGAACTCCCCCGCCCGGTACTCCTTCACGTGCCAGGGATTCCCGGAGCGCTCCTCTCCCTCGGGCGCGAGCGTGAGCACGTTCGGCGTGGACACGAATGCGACTCCGCCCGGCCTCAGCATCGCCCGGAATCCGTCGAGGATCTCGCCCGGGTTCTGCACGTGCTCGATGGTCTGGAGGAAGACGACGGCGTCACAGGGTTCGCGGTAGCCCTCGACCAGGTCACGCACGAACGAGACTCCCGGCCGCGTGTACTTCAGGCGCGCGTGCTCGTGTGCCTCGGGGTTCGCGTCGATGCCCGTGACCCGCGCCGCGCGGCTGGCGAGGATGTCGGTGCCGTAGCCCTCGCCGCAGGCCATGTCGACCACATCGAGGCCGCCGCAGCGCTCGGCGATCCACTCGTAGACCACCTCGTGGCGGCGGTACCAGTAGTTCTCCTCCGGCACGTCGGGCAGAGTCCGCTCACCGGTGAGGGCGAGCGGCGGGACGCCTGCGGGCTGATCTTTCTGGAGGTACTCCACGGGCGCGGGAGAGTAGCTCGCGTCCTATAGTCCGCGCCCGCGATGGCGACCGCCGACGAGATCCGCGACTTCAATGTCCGGTACCACGACAAGGCAGCCGAGGAGTACGACACGAAGTGGGGCATCGACTACGGCCCCCAGGGCTCCGAGCAGGTGCACCGCAAGCTGCGCAAGGCGCTCGGGCACGAGCTCGGCACCTACGACCGCGCTCTCGAGATCGGCGCCGGCACCGGCTACTTCACCCTCAATCTGGTGCACGACGGCACCGTGCGCGAGGCCGTGGCCACCGACATCTCGCCGGGCATGCTGCGCTCCCTCGAGGCATCTGCCGCGCGGCTCGGCCTGGAGGTCGAGACCGTGGCCTCCGAGGCCGAGGCCCTCCCGTTCGAGGACGAGTCCTTCGACCTGGTGTTCGGGCACGCCGTGCTCCACCACCTGCCCGACCTAGAGGCATCCTTCGGCGAGTTCGCGCGCGTGCTGCGCCCCGGGGGCGTGCTCGCCTTCTGCGGCGAGCCCTCGCTGCACGGTGACCGCCTGGCGGACATCCCCAAGCGCGCGGCCGTGGCCACCGCTCCCGTCTGGCGCACGCTCATGGGCGCGCAGGAACGGATGGGCGGCGGGCACGAGGACCCCGAGGCCAACCACCTCGAATGGGCGGTCGACGTCCACGCCTTCACCCCCGGCGACCTGAAGCGCCTCGGCGACGGCGCCGGGCTCGAGCGGGTGCGCGTGCGGGGAGAGGAACTGGCCGCGTCGTGGTTCGGCTGGGCCAACCGCACGCTCGAGTCGCTGGCCGAGCCGGAGACCGTGCCGGCGCTCTGGCGCCAGTACGCGTTCCGCGGCTACCTCGCGCTACAGCGCGTCGATCGCGCGCTGCTCGAGCCGCGGCTGCCGCCGGCGATCTTCTACAACCTGCTCGTCTCGGCGAGAAAGCCGGTCTAACGGGCGTTCAGCCGGTGAGCACGCCGCTGCCGGTGACCGGCAGCTCGAACCACACGCGGGCGCCGTGGTCGCGTTCGACGCCCCAGTCGGTGGTCAGCTGGTTCAGCAGGTAGAGGCCCCACCCGGAATCATCGGCGCTGAACTGGATCTCGGTGGGCGGCTTGAATCCGGGACCCGAGTCGCAGATCTCGACGCGCACGCAGTCACCGCGGACGTCGAGGCAGAGCTCGACCGAAGAGCGGCGGGTCATCCCGCCGTGGCGCACGGCGTTGCCGACTATCTCCGTGACGAGAAGCCGGATGTCTTCATGGCATTCCGGGGATAGGGCGCCGCTCAGGGAATCGACGGCCGAGCGTGCGGCTGACGCCGCGCCTGGCCCGCCCCGCAGCGTGAGCGCACGCTGCCCTGAGACGACGGTCTGCCCGGAATCCGCGATTTTCTGGGCGAATTCCATATCCGTGGCTTTCCTTATGAGTCTTATTTGACGGTACCGGGTGATCTCAAACCCACCCGTGAGTCACGTCACACTCACCTAGCCTGCCTGTAGCGCTCGAGCGCCTCCTGGCGGGCCTCCCTGTGGTCGACGATCGGGACCGGGTAGCGGTCGCTGCCGAGCTCGGGCACCCAGCGCTTCACGTAGACACCCTCGGGGTCGTAGCGCTCGGCGTGCAGGGCGGGGTTGTAGATGCGGCGGAAGTACGGCTGGGGGTCGACGCCCACCGAGGCGATCCACTGCCAGTTGCCGTTGTTGTTGGCCTCGTCGCCATCGGTGAGCAGGCGCATGAAGTGTCGCTCGCCCCAGCGCCAGTCGAGGCCGAGGTCCTTCGTGAGGAACGATCCGACCACCAGGCGCGCGCGGTTGTGCATCCAGCCCTCGGTGAGGAGCTGGCGCATCCCGGCATCCACCAGCGGGAAGCCGGTCATGCCCTCCCGCCACGCATCGAAGGCCTCCTCGTCGCCGGTCCAGCGCAGCGTGCCGCGGTAGCGCTTCTGGAACTCGTCGTGCGCGTTGCCCGGGAACTCCAGCAGCACGTGGTGGTAGAAGTCGCGCCAGCAGAGCTGACGGCGGAACGCGTCGGCCCTCTTGCCCGGCGGAAGCTTCTCCTCCACCTGCCGTGGCGAGACGCAGCCGAGGTGCAGGTAGGAGGACAGGCGCGAGGTGCGCTCGGCGCCGAGCGCGTCGTGGTTGTCGGCGTAATTGGACACGGGCCCGCGCAC
>JACCYP010000172.1 GCA_013696425.1 Thermoleophilaceae bacterium | reverse complement strand
GCGCAGGCCTGTTCGCCGGTGTGGCGGCCTACACCCTCTGGGGGCTCTTCCCGCTCTACTTCCCGCTGCTCGAACCCGCAGCACCGGTCGAGATCCTCACCCACCGGATGGTGTGGTCGCTGGTGTTCGTGGCGCTCGTGCTGGCCGCCACCACCGGCTTCGCATGGGTCAGGGAGCTCGGCCGCCGCCGCGCGGGCCTCCTGTTCGTGGCGGCCATCATGGTGTCCACCAACTGGGGCGTGTTCATCTACGGCGTGAACTCGGGCCACGTGGTGGAGACCTCGCTCGGCTACTTCATCAACCCGCTGGTGACGGTCGCGCTCGCGGTGGTGCTGCTCAAGGAGAGCCTGCGCCCGGCGCAGCGCTTGGCGGTGGCGATCGCGGCCGTCGCGGTCACGCTGCTCACGATCGACTACGGGCGGCTGCCCTGGATCGCGCTCACGCTTGCGTTCACCTTCGCCACCTACGGCCTGCTGAAGAAGCGCGCCGGCGTGGACGGCACCCAGAGCCTCGCCGTCGAGACCGGCTTCCTCGCACTCCCCGCGCTCGCCTACCTCGTGGTGCTCGAGATCGCGGGCGATAGCACCTTCACCACCGAGGGCCCGGGTCACCTCGCGCTGCTCGCGAGCGCCGGCGTCGTCACGGCCATCCCGCTGATGCTCTTCGGGGCCGCCGCGATCCGCGTCCCGCTGGCCACGCTAGGCCTGCTCCAGTACATCGTCCCGACACTCCAGTTCCTGATCGGCGTGCTGATCTACGACGAGTCGATGCCTGCGTCGCGGCTGGCGGGCTTCGGACTCGTCTGGCTCGCGCTAATAGTGCTCACCTACGACGCGATCCACACCGCGCGCAGCGAGCACACAGCGCTCATCCCCGAGCCCGCGCCCGTGTGAAATAGCCCAACGCACCTATCCTTCCCAGCCCCATGCTTCCGCCCTCCCCCGAGCTGAGCGTGGTCGTCCCCGTTTACGGCTGCCGCGACTGCCTGGGGCACCTCCACGAACGGCTGACGCGCGTGCTGGATTCCCTGCATGCCGACCACGAGATCGTGTTCGTCGACGACGGCACCGGCGACGGGACCTGGGACGACCTCCAGGCGCTCGCGCGCAGGGACCCGGCGGTGCGCGCGGTGCGGCTCAGCCGCAACTTCGGCCAGCAGGCGGCGATCCTCGCCGGGCTCCAGCACGCCCGCGGGCGCTACGTGGCCGTGATGGACTGCGACCTGCAGGATCCGCCCGAGCTGCTGACCGCCATGTACGAGCGCGCGATCGAGGGCTTCGGCGTCGTGTACGGGGTGCGGACCCGTACCGGCACGCCACGCCTGCGCCGGGCAGCCGCCCTCGCCTACTCGAAGCTCATGAACCTCACGACGCGGGCCAACATCGACCCGGGGCACGGCTGCTTCTCGCTGCTCTCCCGCGACGTCGTGAATGCCTACCTGCGAGTGCCCGACCGCGACCGCAACCACATGCTGATCCTGTACTGGCTCGGCTTTCCCCACAGCTCGGTGCCCTTCGACCAGCCAGATCGCCACAGCGGCTCGAGCGCCTACACCGTGCGCTCGCTGTTTCGCCTGGCCGGAGACGGGGTCTTCTTCCAGACGACCGTGCTCCTGCGCTGGGTCATCTACCTCGGCTTCGCCGTTTCGGCCGCGGGGTTCGGCCTGGCCGCCTACTACCTGGCGCTCAGGCTCTCGGGCTCGGCGGTCGAACCCGGCTTCACCGCACTCGCGGTGCTCATCCTGGTGATGAGCGGCTTCGTGATCGGGAGCGTGGGCGTGGTGGGCCTCTACCTCGGCCGCATCTTCGAGCAGGTGAAGGGGCGCCCGCTCTACGTGGTCGCGGAGACGACCGACGACGCCGGGGTCCCCGAGGTCGTGAGCACCGTCGAAGCCCCCGCCCTGCCTCAGCGGTGACCGGCACCGAGCCAGGTGCTCGCAGGCGGATAGCGGCCGGCGGCGAGCGCCACTACGCAACGCTCTTGGCCGAGCACGGGCCGGGTCCACTCGGAGTCGGCTGGAACTCCGAGCGCGCGCAGCACGCGCGCTTCGAGCAGCTCGCGCGCGTCTTCGGTGCGGACGAGGACGCCTTCTCGGTGCTCGACTACGGGTGCGGCACCGGCGCGCTGCTGCCGTGGCTGCGGGCCCGCGGTCACACGGGCCCCTACACCGGCTTCGACCTCTCCGAGGCGATGCTCGCGGGCGCCCGCGAGGCCCACGGCGGTGACGCGGCCGCCCGCTTCACGAGCGACCCGGAGGAGCCCGGCGCCGCCGACTTCGTGCTCGCGAGCGGCGTGCTCAACCTGCGCTTCGATCTCGCGGAGGAGGAGTGGCGCGACTACACGGTGGGGATCGTCGATCACATCGCCTCGATCGCGAAGCGCGGATTCGCGGTGAACATGCTGAGCTCCCACAGCGACCCCGAGCGCATGCGCCCAGAGCTCCTCTACGCCGACCCCGCCTGGTGGCTCGAGCACTGCCTCGAGCGCTACTCGACGCGCGTCGCGCTCCTGCACGACTACGAGGTGTGGGACTTCACCTTGGTCGTCCGCCTCGATCCGCGGCCCACGCCCGGAGGGTGAGCGGGTACGCATACGTCGCCGTGACCGTGGCCCTCACCGTCTACGGGCAGCTGGTGACGAAGTGGCGCGTGAACGAACATGGCGATTTTCCCGTCGCGGGCGGGGCACGGATCCGCGCGCTCGCGCTCCTGCTCGTTGAGCCGTGGGTGCTCTCCGGCATGGTGGCCACCGGCCTCGCCGGGCTCACCTGGATCGAGGCCCTCGGCGAGCTCGACCTGAACGTGGCCTACCCGTTCGTGGCGCTCTCCTTCGTGCTCGTGATGGTCCTGAGCGCGCGGCTCTTCGGCGAGCCGATGACGCGCGCCAAGGTGGCCGGCAGCACCCTCATCTGCGCCGGCCTGGTGCTGGCGAACGTGGCATGAGCACCGTGGCGATCGTCCAGTCGAGCTACATCCCGTGGAAGGGGTACTTCGACCTCATCAACAGCGCGGATGAGTTCATGCTCTTCGACGACGTCCAGTTCACCCGCCGCGACTGGCGCAACCGCAATCGCGTGAAGACCGCCGGCGGTCTCGTCTGGCTCACGATCCCCGTCAAGGCGAAGGGCCGCTACGAGCAGCGCATCGACGAGGTCTGTGTCGAGGACCAGCGCTGGCGGGCGCGGCACTGGCGCACCCTGAACCAGAGCTACGCCAAGGCCGCCTGCTTCCCCGACTATGCAGAGCAGTTCGAGGCGCTGTACCTGGGAGCAGAGGAGGAGCTCCTGAGCGCGGTGAACGCGCGCTTCATCGAGGCGATCTGCGGCGAGCTCGGGATCACGACGCGGATCACCCGCACGAGCGACCACGGCATCGAGGGCGGCGAGGCCTCCGAGCGACTGGCCGCGCTGACGGCTGCGGTCGGGGGCACCGAATACCTGTCGGGTCCCAGCGGGCGCGACTACCTGCGCACCGAGCCCTTCGCCGAGCGCGGACTCGAGATCCGCTACGCCGCCTACGAGGGCTACCCCGAGTACCGCCAGCTGCATGGTGGCTTCGAGCACCAGGTGTCGGTGCTCGACCTGCTCTTCAACGAGGGGCCGGACGCGCGCCGCTACATGGGGAGCTTCCGATGAGGGCCCGCGGCGCCCTCACCGGGCCCTACGCCGCGGTGGCGCTGACCGTGGCGCTCACGGTCTATGGGCAGGTGGTGCTCAAGTGGCGGGTGGAGGAGTCGGGCGCCTCGCTCGAGCTGCTGCTCGACCCGTGGGTGCTGAGCGCGGGGGTGGCGGTGGTGATCGCCTCGGTCGCCTGGCTCGCAGCGATATCCCGGCTCGACCTGAGCGTCGCCTACCCGCTGATGAGCGCGTCGTTCGTGCTCGTGCTGTTCCTCGGCGCGCTGGCATTCGACGAGTCGCTCGGCGCCGCGAAGATCGCGGGAGCCGGCCTGGTGGTGGTGGGGTTGGTGGTGGCGAACCGCTCGGGGGACCGCCATCATCCCGCCATCTCCGAAGCTGCTCCCGACCCTTGAGCACCGAGCCGCTCATCCCCTTCAACCGCCCCTACGCGACGGGCCGCGAGCACGCCTACATCGACGAGGCGATCGCGGCCGCGCACCTCTCGGCGGACGGCCGCTTCTCGGGGCGCGCGCGATCCTGGCTCGAGAGCCGGACTGGCGCCGACGCCGCGCTGCTCGTGCACTCCGCCACAGGCGCCCTCGAGATAGCGGCGCTGGTGGCGGGACTGGGGCCGGGGGACGAGGTGATCATGCCCTCCTACACCTTCGTGTCGACCGCGAACGCGGTCGTGTTGCGCGGGGCGACCCCGGTGTTCGTCGACATCCGCCCCGACACGCTCAACCTCGACGAGTCGCTCGTCGAGGACGCCATCGGCCCGCGGACGCGGGCGATCATGCCGGTGCACTACGCGGGCGTCGCCTGCGACATCGAGCGCCTGGACGCGATCGCGAAGCACCACGGGCTGTGGCTGATCGAGGACGCCGCGCAGGGCGTGATGGCGAGCGCGGGCGAGCGGGCACTCGGGACCTTCGGCCAGCTCGGCGCCCTCTCCTTCCACGAAACCAAGAACGTGACCTGCGGCGAGGGCGGCGCCCTGCTCGTGAACGACCCCGCTCTGGTGCGGGCCGCCGAGATGGCACGCGACAAGGGCACCAACCGGCTCGACCTCACGCGCGGGCTCGCCGACCATTACACCTGGCTCGGGCCCGGTTCCTCCTACGCCATGAGCGAGATCTCGGCCGCCTTCCTGTGGGCGCAGCTCGAGAGCGCGGAGGAGATCACAGCCGACCGGCTCGCCGTCTGGGAGGCCTACCACGAGGGCTTCGCCGGCGCCGAGGCCCGTGGCCGGCTCAGGCGCCCGGTGATCCCCGCCGGCGTGCGCCACAACGCCCACATGTACTACCTGCTGGCCGAAGACCGCGCGGCCCGCGACACGATGATCGTGCGGCTCGCCGACCAGGGCGTGCACAGCGTGTTCCACTACGTGCCCCTGCACGACTCCCCGGCCGGGCTTCACTACGGCCGCTCGCACGGCAACCTCGCGGTGACCACCGAGATGGCGGGCCGGCTGCTGCGGCTGCCGATGTGGGCCGGCATGAGCGCAGAGCAGGTCGATGCGGTGGTGGCGGCAGTCATGCGCGTGCTCGCGCGCGGCGACGGCTCGCCGGTTGCGCTGCGCGAGCGATGAATGGCGGCGCACCGGCGGGACATCGGATTGGCCGCGGCGGCGATGGCGATCGCCGGCGTGGCCGCCCTCTGGGCACTCGGTCTGAAGGACGCCGACCTCTCCACGCCGTTCAACTACACCGGCGACGCGCACCAGGTGCGGATGTCGGTGAAGGTGATCGTCGAGCACCTCTGGCCCTTCCGAGAGGCCGCGCTCGGCGCCCCGGGCACGGCCCTTCACTACGACTTCCCGCTGTTCGCCGGCGACTGGCTGCAGATCGTGCCGATCTGGCTGCTCGGCCGCGTGAACGACGACCCGGTGTGGGTGACCAACGTCTGGGAGCTACTCACCTTCCCGCTCGTCGCCCTGGCCGCGTTCGGCGTACTGCGGGCTCTTGGCGTCTCCGGCCTCGTGGCGATGGTGATCGCCGTTCTCTACTCGCTGCTGCCCTACCACTTCGGCCGCGGCCAGGTGGGGCTGCCGCTGTCGCTGTATGTGGCCGGGCCGCTCACGGTGCTGCTGTTCATGAGGGCGCTCGAGGGGCGTGCGCTCTGGGGGCGGTGGCGAAGAACGCTCGGAACGCTGGCGATCTGCCTCGTGATCGGCGCGACCGGCGTCTTCTACTACGGCACCTTCGCCGTGATCCTGCTCGTCGCCGTGGCGGGGATCGCGGGGCTGATGCACGGCCGCCGGGCGGCCTTCGCGACGGCATTCGCCGCGGTTGCGGTGGCGGGCACCATGGCGCTCGGGTACCTGCCGACCGCCATCCATCAGCTACGCGAGGGATCGAACCCGGTGGTGCCCGGACGCACCGCCGGGGAGAGCGAGAGCGGCGGCCTGAAGCTGGCACAGCTCGTGCTGCCCGTGCGCGGACACCGCTTCGGCCGGGCCCGTCGCCTCTCCGAGCGCTACTTCACAACCGGCACGCCGCAGCCGGCGGGAGAGGCGCAGTACTCCGCGCTCGGGCTGGCCGGGGCGATCGGGCTCGCCTGGCTGCTGCTGGTGGCGCTCGCCGGGGTCGCCGGGGGCAGGCGCCTGCCCGACGCCGGGTCCCGAGAGTCACACGCCTCCGCCGGCGCTCTGATCACCCTGCTCGTGGGCACGATCGGAGGCGTCTCGGCGCTGGTGGCCTACCTGGCGCTGCCGACCCTGCGCTCGTGGAACCGCATATCCGTCCTGCTCGCCTTCTTCGCGCTGCTCGCGCTCGCGCTGCTGCTCGATCGTGGCCGCGACTGGCTGAAGGGCCGGGGCGCGCCCGCGGTGGTGGCTCCCCTGGTACTCGCGCTCGTGCTCCTCGCCGGGATCTACGACCAGACCTCGGAGTCGTTCAAGGCGCCCCTCGACGTGTACGCCGCCCAGTACCGCGCCGACCAGGATCTCGTGGCGGCGGCGGAGGCCACGCTGCCGGCCGGGGCCGCCGTGCTCCAGATCCCGCCCGCGCAGTACCCGGAGGCGAGTACCGGCGACCAGGACTTCTACGACCCGCTGCGCCCGTACGTGATCTCGGACAAGCTGCGCTGGAGCTACGGGCAGATGAAGGGTCGCCCTCAGGACTGGCTCTCGACGGTCGCGCTGCTCCCACCCTCGTCGGTGCTGAAGGCCGGGGCGGCGGCCGGATTCCAGGGCGTGTGGTTCGACGCCGCAGGAGCACCTGGCCCCGGCGCCGAGGGGTGGCGCGCGGTGCTGCGTGCGACGCTGCGCACCGAACCGGTCCGCTCCCCCGACGGACGCTTTGAGTTCTGGGACATGCGGCCCTACGCCCGGCGGCTGGGCGCGGCGGAGCTCACCGCCGCGCGCGACTCGGCCATCCACCCCCTGCGCCGCGAGCTCGCCGAGGGCTTCGCCCCAGAGCGCACCGAGGGCGGCGTGCAGGCCTACGGCTTCGGGCCGTTGGCCGCTATCGCGGTGATCAACCCCGCCCGGGAGCCACGCGCCGCGGTGCTGTCGGGCTTTGTCCGCTCGAGCGGCCCGGTGCAGATCGCCGGCCCCGGCAACCCCGGCAGCCGTATCCCGCCCTCATCCGCGGGGCGCGCGGTGGCTGAGCACTTCGTGTTCCCGCCGGGCGCGAGCACCGTGCAGGTGGGTGGGCCCGCGGGCGGCGACCTCCTCCAACCCACGCTCGTCGACGAGCGGCTCGAGGCGCGCCAGCCGTGAGGGCGCACGGCCGCGACACGATGATGGCGCTTGCGGCAATGGCTCTGGCGAGCGTCGCGGCGTTCGCGGTCCTGGGCGTCGCGGACGCCGGGCTGTCGGTCCCGTTCGACTACACGGGCGACGCGCATCAGATCCGGATGGCGGTGAAGATCGTCATCGAGCACGGGTGGCCGTACGAGGAGGCGGCGCTCGGCGCTCCCGGCACCTCCCTCCAATACGACTTCCCGTTCGGCGGCGACTTCGTGCAGCTGGTCCCGATCTGGCTGCTCGGACGCCTCAACGCCGACCCGGTGTGGGTCACGAACGTATGGCAGCTGCTCGGCTTCCCGCTCGTCGCGCTGGCGGCCTTTGCGGTACTCCGCGCGCTCGGGGTGTCCGGTGCGGTGGCGGTGGTCGTAGCGGTCCTCTACTCGCTCCTGCCCTACCACTTCGGGCGCGGCCAGGCGCATCTGACGCTCGGCCTGTACGTGGCGGGCCCCCTGATCGTGCTCCTGTTCATGCGGGTGCTTGCCGGCACGGCACTGTGGGGGCCACGGCGGCGCACGCTCGGCACCCTCGCCGCGTGCGTGGTGATCGGGGGCAGTGGCTCCTACTACTACGGCGTGTTCGCGGTGCTGCTGCTCGGCGCGGCGGCGGGCATCGCCCTGTTTCTTCGCAGGCGGCGGGCGGCCCTCGAGGCCGGCGGAGCGGTCGCCGCGATCGTCCTCGTGCTGGCGCTCGGGTACGTGCCGACGGCGGTGCACCAGGCGCAGGCGGGCGGTAACCCGCTCGTGCCGGCACGCTCCGCCGCCGAGAGCGAGGAGGGCGGACTGAAGCTCGCTCAGCTCGTGCTGCCGATCCGCGGGCACCGGGTGGAGGCCGCACGCGACCTCGCCGAGCGCTACGTGACCACGGGCGTGCCGCAACCGGCCGGTGAGGCGCAGTACTCCGCGCTTGGGCTGGTGGGCGCGGCGGGCCTCGCGTGGCTGCTCGTGGTGGCGCTCGCCGGAGCGGCCGGAGGGCGGCGTCGCCTGCCGGGGGCCGCGGCGGATGACTCGCACGCCGCCGCGGGTGCACTGATCCTGCTGCTCGTGGGCACCATCGGCGGCGGTTCGGCGCTCGTGGCCTACGTGCTGGCGCCGACGCTCCGTTCCTGGAACCGGATCTCGGTGGTGCTCGCCTTCTTCGCCCTGTTGGCGGTGGCGCTCCTGCTCGATCGCGGGCGCGCGTGGCTCGCGGCTCGCGGTGCACCGCGATTCGTGGCGCCGGTCGCCCTCGGCGTCCTCCTTCTGGCCGGGATCTATGACCAGACCTCGGCCGCCTTCAGGCCGGCGTATGACACCTTCGCCGCGCAGTACCGCGCCGACCAGGATCTCGTGGCCACGGCCGAGGCCGCGCTGCCCGCCGGGGCCGCCGTACTCCAGCTGCCGGTCGCGCAGTATCCGGAGGCGCGCGCGGGCAATCAGGACTTCTACGACCCGCTCCGCCCCTACGTGATCTCGGACAGGCTGCGCTGGAGCTACGGGCAGATGAAGGGCCGGCCGCAGGACTGGCTCACGACCGTGTCGAAGCTGCCGCGGCCGGCAATCCTGAAGGCGGGCGCGGCCGCCGGCTTCCAGGGCGTGTGGTTCGACGCCGCCGGCGCACCCGGGACCGGCGCCGAGGATTGGCGCGCCCTGCTGCGCGCCACTCTTCGCACCGAGCCCGTGCGCTCGCCCGACGGGCGCTTCGAGTTCTGGGACATGCGCCCCTACGCGAAGCGCCTCGGCGCCGCCCAGCTCGCGGCCGCGCGCGACTCCGCCATCCACCCCCTGCGGCGCGAGTTCGGGGAAGGCTTCGGTCCCGAGCGCACCGAGGGCGCGGTGCAGCTCTTCGGCTTCGCCGAGGCGGGCACCATCGACATCGTGAACCCCGCGAAGGCGCCGCGCACCGCGACCCTCTCGGGCTTCCTCCGCTCGGCCGGGCCGGTGC
>JACCYP010000260.1 GCA_013696425.1 Thermoleophilaceae bacterium | reverse complement strand
GGCGCATCTTCGCCACGCCACCGAAGAGCCAGAGGTCGATCCCGGCGATCCCGATGCCGTTGCGGATCGCGACGAGCGCGTGGCCGAGCTCGTGGAGGACGACCGAGGTGAAGAAGAGGAGCGCGCTGGCGGCGGCCAGGATGAAGGCGGTCGTCCCCTCGCCGGGATAGACCTCCGCGTAGGTGCCCGAGAGCAGCCAGATGATGAGGAAGAGGACGAAGAACCAGCTCGGGTCGACGCCGACGCGGACGCCGAACACGTCCGCGAGCTTGATCGAGCCGGGTCGCATGGTCGATCGATCGTCGCACAGGACCCTTTCGGCCCGCGGAAATACGCTCGTCACATCGCGTGGACATAATGCCCCGGCAACCCAGAAGCGCGAAAGGAACCAGTTGGCTCACGAAGTGACGTTCATTCCCGGCGACGGCACCGGCCCCGAGCTGGCCGAAGCCACCCGCCGCGTGCTCGAGGCCACCGGCGTCGAGTTCGAGTGGGATGAGCAGCCCGCGGGCGAGGACGTGTACGCCGACGAGGGCAATCCGTTTCCCGATCGCACCCTCGGCTCGATCAAGCGCACGAAGGTCGGCATCAAGGGCCCGACGACCACTCCGGTCGGCTCGGGTTTCCGCTCGATCAACGTGCAGCTGCGCAAGGAGCTCGACCTGTACGCGTGCATCCGTCCCTGCAAGGCCTACCCGGGCGTGCGTACCCGCTTCCCCGAGACCGACATCGTCATCGTCCGCGAGAACACCGAGGACCTCTACGCGGGCATCGAGTTCGAGAACGGCTCGGACGAGGTGAAGAAGCTCGCGAAGTTCCTCGGCGAGGAGCTCGACTCGCCGGTGCGCGACGACGCCGGCATCTCGATCAAGCCGATCTCGGTGTTCGGCTCCGAGCGGATCGTCGAGGCCGCCTTCGACTACGCGGAGAAGAACGGCCGCGGCAAGGTGACCGCCGCGCACAAGGCGAACATCATGAAGTTCTCCGACGGCCTCTTCCTGGAGGTCGCGCGCAAGGTCGCCGAGAAGCATCCGGAGGTCGAGTTCGAGGACCGGATCATCGACAACCTCTGCAACCAGCTCGTCTCGCGCCCGGAGGAGTACGACGTGATCGTGCTGCCGAACCTCTACGGCGACATCGTCTCCGACCTCGGCGCCGGCATGATCGGCGGCCTCGGCCTCGCGCCGGGCGGCAACATCGGCACCGAGGCCGCGATGTTCGAGGCAACCCACGGATCGGCCCCCAAGTACAAGGGCCAGAACAAGGTTAACCCGACCGCCCTGATGCTCTCGGGCGTGCTGATGCTCAGGCACGTCGAGGAGATTCCGGCGGCCGACAAGATGGAGGCGGCGATCGCCGAGGTCATTCGCAAGGGCGAGAAGGTCACCTACGACCTGAAGCCCACGCGTGACGATCCGAGCGCCGTCGGAACCAGTGAATTCGCAGACGCAGTCATCGAGGAGATGAATTCGTAAATGGCAGCTTCACCCGTACGAGTAGCCGTGACCGGTGCCGCAGGCGCCATCTCCTACTCGCTCCTGTTCCGCATCGCCGCCGGCGAGGTGTTCGGCGAGGACACCCCGGTCGAGCTGCGGCTCGTCGAGATCCCCGACGCCATGGGCGCCCTCGAGGGCGTGGCGATGGAGCTCGACGACTCGGCGTTCCCGCTTGTCACGAGCCTCGACCTCGCCGACAATCCGGAGGAGGGCTTCGACGGCATCAGCGCCGCCTTCCTCGTGGGCTCGCGCCCGCGCACGAAGGGGATGGAGCGCGCCGACCTGCTCGAGGTGAACGGCAAGATCTTCACCGGTCAGGGCAAGGCCCTGAACGACCACGCCGGCGACGACCTGAAGGTGCTCGTGGTGGGCAACCCCGCCAACACGAACGCGCTGATCGCGATGAACAACGCGCCCGACATCCCGGACGAGCGGTTCACGGCGATGACGCGCCTCGACCACAACCGGGCGCTCGCCCAGATCTCGAAGAAGACCGGCACGCCCGTGCGGGAGATCTCGAACATGACGGTGTGGGGAAACCACTCACCGTCGATGTATCCCGACATCTACAACGCGAAGATCGGCGGGAAGCCGGGCGGCGAGGTGATCACCGACGAGAGTTGGCTCGCCGACGAGTTCATCCCGACCGTGGGCAAACGCGGCGCGGCGATCATCGAGGCGCGCGGCTCCTCCTCGGCGGCCTCGGCGGCCTCGGCCGCGGTCGACCACTTCAACGACTGGGTCCACGGCACCGCCGATGGCGACTGGGTGTCGATGGCGGTGCCGAGCGACGGCTCCTACGGCGTGGACGAGGGGATCATCTCCTCATTCGCCTGTACCACCTCGGGCGGCGAGTGGTCGATCGTCGAGGGCCTCGACGTGAACGACTTCTCCCGCGGCTTCATCGACAAGACGGTGGCCGAGCTCAAGGAGGAGCGTGACACCGTCAAGTCGCAGGGGATGTTCTAGGCGCCCAACCCGTTGGCGAGTCCGAAGCCGTCGCCTGCCATGACCCCCGGGGTCTAGGCCGCGTTGAAGCCGCGGCCGTCCTTCTTCACGGCGCCGTCGGCCTCGAGCCCGCCCATCACGCGGTACAGGTAGTTTTGCTTTATGCCGAGCCGGTCAGCCAACTCGGGGATCGTGACGCCGGGGTTCTGGCGCACGATCTCGAGCGCCTGCTCGGCGCGCGTGCCGCCG
>JACCYP010000109.1 GCA_013696425.1 Thermoleophilaceae bacterium | reverse complement strand
GCGGGCGCGGCGCCCTCGTGCTGGCCAGCGGGCGGCGTACCGAGGAGCTCGAGCGCGCCGGCGAGCCGCTCCAGTGCGATCTCTCCGACCGCGAGGCCGTGGCCGCGCTGCCCCACCGCGCCGGCCGGGTGGACATCCTGGTGGCGAACGCGGCGCTGCCCTCCTCGGGGCTGCTCGCGGAGTTCAGCCCGGAGCAGATCGACCGCGCGCTCGACGTGAACCTGCGGGCACCGATCATGCTTGCCGAGGCGCTCGCCCCCGAGATGGTGAGGAGAGGGAGCGGCCATCTCGTGTTCGTCTCGTCCCTGAACGGGAAGTCCGCCGCCGCAGGTACCTCGATCTACTCGGCCACCAAGTTCGGCCTCCGCGGCTTCGCGAGTGGCCTGCGCGACGACCTGCACGGCAGTGGCGTGGGCGTGACCACGATCTTCCCCGGCTTCATCTCTGACGCCGGCATGTTCCACGAGGCCGGAGTCGACCTCCCGCCCGGAGTCACCACCCGCACTCCCGATCAGGTGGCCGCCGGCGTGGTCCGCGGGATAGAGGGCAACAAACACGAGGTGGACGTGGCGCCGCTGTCCCTGCGCGCGGCCAGCAAGGTGGCGGGCGCCTTCCCGGAGCTCGCTGCGCGCCTGCAGCGCAGGATGGGTTCCAGGGACCTGGCGGAGAAGATGGCCGCCGCGCAGGTGTCAAAGCGCTGAACACGGGAGTACTCATCTCTCTGTTCTTCCCAGGGACGGGACTTCTTGCAGGGGAGATCGAATGCGTCTGAAGTTCGCGCTGCTCATCGGCGCCATGTTCATGCTCGTCGCCGCCACGGCGACACCGGCCAGCGCCGCCACCCTCACGCGCGGCGGCAAGTGCAAGCTCATCGAGGTGCCGGCCGCGGCGCCCGTGGGAGTGGGCTCATGCCCCGGCGTACGCCCGGGCGCGCTCGTTCAGAGCGACATCGGCTCCTGCACGTTCAACTTCGTCTTCCACGGCTCCGACGGCCGCACCTACATCGGCACCGCGGGCCACTGCATCATCGAGGCACCCTCGACCGGTGGCGACTTCCCCGAGCAGAAGTGGGCGCCCGGCGCGGGGCCGGTCGCGCGTGACGGCGAGGGCAACCGCATCGGCGAGTTCGCCTACGCCGTGCTGCGCGACTCCGACGAGGCCGACTTTGCGCTCGTCCGCGTGGACCCGGGCGTCGAGGTGGACGCCCAGACGTGCCACTTCGGCGGCCCCACCGGCATCAACGCCGAGAAGCCGGGCGCCGTCCCGCCGACCCAGCTGCAGCACTTCGGCAACGGCGTCGGGATCGGCAACGTGCTGCCGGCCCGCTCGGCGCTCGCGCTCGGCATGCCGAGTGACGCGCATGTCTACGCCGAGGGTGCGGTCGTGCCCGGTGACTCCGGCAGCGGCATCGAGTCCGCCGACGGCCGCGCGGTCGGCGTGATCGTCACCACCGGCGTCCACACGGCCGGCATCGGCACCAGCGGTGTCGACGCCGGCACCGTGGGCGTGGTGCGCCTGAACCCGATGGTGAACCGCGCGCAGGCGTTTACGGGAACGACGTACTCGCTACGGCAGGCGGCAGCGCTGTAGGTCTACTCGTGACCTTCGAGGGCCGCGCGCACGATGCGTGACTGCTCCGCTCGGTGGAGGGCCGGATAGCCCTCCCCGGGCGAGGCGCGCAGCTCGCGGCCCTCGTAGGAGTAGTGGATGCCCTCGGGCAGAACCCAGAGCAGGCGCGACTCCATGACCGCCCGTGCGCCCATGTTCTTCGGCTCCTCCTGGACCCACATCACTTCTCTGAGGTTCGGGTAGCTCGCCATGAGCGCGCGTAGCTCGTTCTCCGCGAACGGGTAGAGCAGCTCGACGCGCGCGATCCCGACCTCGGGGTGCTCCGGGCGCAGGTCCGAGCCCGCGATGTCGTAGTAGATCTTTCCCGAGCAGAGGATCAGTTTGGTCACGTCCTCGCGCGGTCCCAGGAGGCCCGGATCGTCGATCACCGACTCGAACCTGCCCTCGCTGAGCTCCTCGAGCCGCGAGGTGGCTGCCGGCAGCCGCAGCAGGCTCTTGGGCGTCATCACCACGAGCGGGCGCGCCTTCTGCACGAGGGCCTGCCGGCGCAGCAGGTGGAAGTACTGCGCGGGCGTCGAGCAGTTGGCCACGCGGATGTTGCCCTCGGCACCGAGGGCGAGGAAGCGCTCGAGGCGCCCGCTCGAGTGCTCGGGGCCCGAGCCCTCGTAGCCGTGGGGGAGCAGCAGCGTGAGGCGCGTCGACTGCCCCCACTTGGCGAGCCCGGAGACGATGAACTGGTCGATGATCACCTGTGCCGAGTTCACGAAGTCCCCGAACTGGGCCTCCCACAGCACGAGCGTCTCGGGCGCCTGCGCCGAGTAGCCGTACTCGAAGCCCATGCAGGCGACCTCGGAGAGTGGCGAGTTGTGGAGCTCGAAGGGTGCTTCGGCGTCGGGCAGGTTCTGGATCGGCGCGTAGCGCTCGCCGGACTCCGAGTCGTGGAAGACGAGGTGGCGCTGGGAGAACGTGCCGCGTTCGGAGTCCTGGCCGGTGAAACGGATCGGGGTGCCCTGACAGAGCAGTGACGCAAAGGCTAGGCCCTCGGCCTGGGCCCAGTCGATCCCACCCTCCTCCCCGACCGACTCGCGCCGCTTCTCGAGCTGGGGCTTCAGCTTGCGGTGCAGGTTGAAGCCCTCGGGCACGCGGATCAGGCGCTCGTTCAGGCGCCGCAGCGTCTCGCCCCCCACCATCGTGCGTGGCTCGACGGAGGCCGTGCGGTCGAGCTCATGCTCGTGGGTGTCCGGCTCGCCCATCGATGCCTTGAGCTCCGAATGCGAGTCGGCCAGGTCCTGGTAGGCCTTCTGGGCCATGGCCTCGGCCTCCTCGGCGGAGAGAATGCCCTGGGTCACGAGCGAGTCGGCGTACTGCTTGCGCACGGGCGGGTGGTCCTTGATCCGGGCGTACATGTCGGGCTGTGTGTAGGCGGGCTCGTCGGTCTCGTTGTGGCCGAAGCGGCGGTAGCCGATCAGGTCGATCAGCGCGTCGCGCCCGAAGCGCTCGCGGAACTCCATCGACAGCCTGATGGCCGCGATGCAGGATTCCACGTGGTCGGCGTTCACGTGGATGATCGGAACGTCGAAGCCCTTTGCCAGGACCGAGGCGTAGCGGGTGGAGCGCGCGTCGTCCGGCTCGGTGGTGAAGCCCACCTGGTTGTTGGTGATGATGTGGATCGTCCCGCCGGTCGAATAGCCCTCGAGCGCCTGCAGGTTGAGCGTCTCGGCCACCACGCCCTGCCCCGGGAAGGCCGCGTCGCCGTGGATCAGCACCGGCACCACCAGCGAGGGGTCGTGGTGGAAGTCGCGCGTCTTGCGGCTGGTCTGGTCGGCGCGGGTGCGGCCCTCGATCACAGGGTTCACGTACTCGAGGTGGCTCGGGTTCGGCGAGAGGGTCACGGTGACCTTCCTGTCGGTGCGGGTCTTGTAGGACCCGCGCGCGCCGTGGTGGTACTTCACATCGCCGGTGCCGCCCGTCGGCAGTGCGGTGTCGGCATCGAGGTTCGACTCGCCCTCGAACTCCACGAGGATGGACTCGTAGGGGCGCCCGACGGTGTGCGCGAGCACGTTCAGCCGACCGCGATGGGCCATGCCGAGGATGACCTCCTTGGCGCCCGCGCTCCCGGCCAGCTCGACGGTCTCGTCGAGGATCGGCAGCAGCATGTCGAGGCCCTCGATCGAGAACTGCTTCTTGCCGAGGAAGGATTTATGGAGGTAGCTCTCGAGAGCCTCGACCGCAGTCAGGCGTTCGAGCAGTGCCACCTTCTGCTCCTCGGAGAACGGATCGAGGTGGAGGCCGGACTCGATCGTCTGGCGTAGCCACACGCGCTGCTCGTGGTTTGAGATGTGCTCGATCTCGTAGGCGATCTTCCCGCAGTAGGTCTGCTGGAGGTGGGGCAGGGCGTCGGCGAAGGTCTCGCCCGGGACGGCAACGCGCAGCACGGAGGCTGGGATCTTCGCCATCTGCTCGGCGCTGAGGTGCACGGTTGCGGGGTCGAGCGCGGGGTCGCCCGGGGGCTCGTGCCCGAGCGGGTCGAGGTCCGCGGCGAGATGGCCGTGCATGCGGTGGGCCTTGACCACGGACGTCGCGGCCTGGACCGCCTGCAGCAACGCCTCGTCCGGCTCGCCGCCCGTCTGGTCGGTGCCGGGCCTCACCTCGGAGGGCACGGGATCCTCGGCCGTGACCCAGCCGCCGGCATCCCCGTCTTCGATCTCGCTCAGGTCGAGCGCGCCGAACACGGTCTCATAGAACTCCTCGCCGCCCTGGAGCAGCTCGTCGATCCGCTTGAGGAACGCGCCGGACTCGGCGCCCTGGATCACGCGGTGGTCGTAGGTCGAGGTCATCGTCATGACCTTCGACACGCCCAGCGAGCTCAGCCTGTCGGGGTCCATCTCGGTGAACCCGGGCGGGTAGGAGATGGCGCCGGTGGCGATGATCGTGCCCTGGCCGGGCATCAGCCGCGGCACCGAGGCCACGGTCCCGATGCCGCCGGGGTTGGTGAGCGTGATGTTCGCGCCCTGGTAGGCGTCGGCGCCGAGCTTGTTGTCGCGCGCGCCCGCCACCCGCTCGTCGTAGGCGGCGGCGAATTCGTCGAAGCTCATCGCGTGCGCCCCGTGGATCACGGGCACGATCAGGGTGCGCGAGCCATCCTTGCGCTCGGCGTCGACGGCGAGGCCGATGGACATGCCCTCGGGCACCACGCGCTGGGGCTTGCCGTCGGCCTCCGCGTAGGCGTAGGCCATCACCGGCATGTCCTTCGCGGCCTGGACGATCGCCCAGGCGATCAGGTGGGTGAAGGAGAGCTTCTTGCCTGCGCCCTTGAGCGCGCGGCGACGGGCGTCGAGCGTGGCAACGGGAAGCGTGCGAAACGAGGTGGCCGTCGGGATCGAGCGGCTCTCGTTCATGAACTTCGCGAGCGTGGCGGCGGGGCCGCGGATCGGCTCGGCACCGGCGGGCGCTGCACTGCCACCGGCTTCGCCGGGACCAGCACCGGAGGCAGCCCGCGGGTCGTTCGAGCCACCGTTCATGGCGCCCTCGACGTCGGTCTTGGTCACGCGCCCGCGCGGCCCCGTGCCCTGCACGTTGGCGATGTCGACGCCGTTGGCGTCGGCCATGCGCACAGCGACCGGCGTGGCGCCGTTGGCCTTGACCTGCTTGGAGGCTGCCGGGCTCGAGCTCGGCTCGGACGGCTTGGGCTCGGGCGCGGCCGCCGGCGGGGCACTGCTACCGGCTTCGCCGGGACCAGCATCGGAGACGTCGCCGGAGGCGATCCGCGCCATCACGGCGCCGATGGCGACCGTCTGGTCGGGCTCGGCCAGGATCTCGGTGATCGTGCCCGCGACCGGGGAGGGCACCTCGGCGTCGATCTTGTCGGTGGAGACCTCGACCACGGTCTCGTCCACCGCGACCGTGTCGCCGACGGCCTTGTGCCATTCGAGGATCGTTCCCTCCTGGACGGAGTCGCCCATCGCGGGCAGCACGAGATCGACCGTCTTCGTCTCCTGTGCTTCCGGAGCGGCAGGAGCGGCAGGAGCGGCGCCGTTGGTATCGACCTCGGCGAGAACGGCGCCCACGGCCACCACCTCGTCGGGCTCGACGAGGATCTTCGTGATCGTGCCCGCGACCGGGGAGGGCACCTCGGCGTCGATCTTGTCGGTGGAGACCTCGACGAGCGTCTCGTCGACCTCGATCGAATCGCCCACCTGCTTGTGCCACTCGAGGACGGTTCCCTCGGTCACGGAATCGCCCATCGCGGGCATCTCGACTTGAACGGTGGTCTGGGGAGGCACTGCTCCTCTCAGACTAGCCCTTGTCCCCAAAACGTTTCCAGAAACGAATGAACTCTTTCTCGTGGCCGATTCCCGACTCCAGCGCGAGGCGCATCCCGGCGGGCATCTCGAGCCTGGCGGTCTCCTCGAACTCGGCCAGCTTCGCCTCGTGCAGGGCGAGCTGGGCCTCGGCCAGCGCCGCCGGGTCGCCGCCGAGGAAGAGCTTGAGTACGCCGAGGTCCCGATGCTCGTACAGCTCCTCCGCGGGTTCCGAGCTCCACTGCTCGAGCGCGGCCCGCCCGGCGACCGTGAGGCGGTAGGTGCGCCTTCGCCGCCCGCCGTCCTCGCGGTCCTCGTCGAGCAGCCCGGCCTCCGCCATCCGCGCGCACTCGGTGTAGAGCTGCGTGTGGGGCACGCTCCAGAAGTTGGCGGTCGAGAGCTCGGCCACCTGCTTGATGTCGTAGGGGGTGGCCGGCTGGCAGCGCTCGACAAGCCCGAGCACCACGTAGGAGGTGGGCGTGAGGCGGGGGGTTGACACGCATCGCAGGTTACCGTACGGTCCGCATCATGCGAACCGAACTATTGGCACCTCCCACGTATCTGAAGGGTTTCGAGACGCTGGAGGAGGAGGTGACCCTCGACTCGCTCCCGCTCGAGGGCGAGCTGCCCGCGTGGCTCTCTGGTTCGCTGCTGCGCACCGGGCCGGCGAAGTTCGAGGTCGGCGAGCACTCCTACCGCCACTGGTTCGACGGCCTCACGATGCTCCACCGCTTCTCCTTCGGCGACGGCGCCGTGTCCTACGGCAACCGCTACTACCGCGGCAACACCTGGAAGAAGGGGCAGGAGACCGGCGCGATTCCCTACCCGGAGTTCGCCACCGATCCCTGCCGCTCGGTCTTCAAGCGGGTGTCGACGATGTTCTCGCCCGAGTTCGGCGACAACGCGAACATCAACGTGGTCCGGCTCGGTGAGCGCTTCCTGTCGATGACCGAGGCGCCGATCTCGGTGCAGTTCGACCCGCAGACGCTCGAGTCCGCCGGCGTTTCCTTCAAGCCGCCGGGAATGATCACCACGGCACACCCGCACCTCAACCGCGCGACGAAGGGGATGCTCAACTTCGCCGTGAAGGTCGGCGCCCGCAACGAGTACCGCTTCTTCCACCTCGGCCCGGACTCCGACCAGCCGGAGGTGACGGCGAAGATCAAGGTGAAGAAGCCAGGCTACGTGCACTCCTTCGGCCTCACCGAGCGCTTCATCGTGTTCGCCGAGTTCCCGTGGGTGGTGAACCCGATCGAGATCCCGCTGTCGGGCCGGCCCTACGCCGAGAACTACAAGTGGGAGCCCGAGCGCGGCACCCGCTTCTTCCTGGTCGACCGCGAGACCGGCAAGGCCGCGGACCCGATCACGACCGACCCGTTCTTCGCGTTCCACCACCTGAACGCCTACGAGAACGACGACGGCACGATCGTGGCCGACATCCAGACCTATCCCGACCCGTCGGTGGTCGAGCAGCTCTACCTCGACAACGTGCGCGGGGGCATCGACCTCACGCCGTCGGAGATCCGCCGTTTCACGATCGACCCGGCCGCCGGCACGGTCGAGCACGAGGTGATGATCGACACGCCGTTCGAGCTGGGGCGGATCAACTACGGGCGCTGCAACGAGCGGCGCTACCGCTACGCCTGGGGCGTGGCGGCGACTCCCGGGAACTGGATCGACCGGATCGTGCGCGCGGATCTCGAGGAGCGCAGCCACACCGAGTGGCACGAGTCCGGCCGCTACCCCGGCGAGCCGGTGTTCGTGGCCGAGCCGGGCGGTACCGAGGAGGACGACGGCGTGCTGCTGTCGGTGGTGCTCGACGGTGAGCGCGAGACGTCGTTCCTGCTCGTGCTCGACGCGCACGACCTGTCCGAGGTCGCGCGCTGCGAGGTGCCCCACCACATCCCGTTCGGCTTCCACGGCCTTTACAGCAGCACCGTCTAGGGTCGGCGCCGATGGCGGCGCGGCGGCTCAAGCACTGGGGGTGGGGGTTCGAGGACCAGCACCCCGCGTGGGAGGACATCGTCTCCGCCTCGGAGGGGATCCGGGCGCATCTCGGCTTCGGTGAGACGCCCGAGCGCCCGGTGCCGCTCGAGGAGGTGCGGATGCCGGAGCCGCGGCTCGAGGCCCCGCCGGGCATCGCGGCGATCTGCTCCACCGACCGGCACGACCGTGCGGTGCACGCGCTCGGCAAGGCCTACCGCGACATCGTGCGCGGCTTCCGCGGCGACTACTCGAGCGCGCCGGACGTGGTGGCCCACCCGCGCAGCGAGGAGGATGTCGAGCGGGTGCTCGCCTGGTGCGCCGACGCCGGCGCGAAGGCGATTCCGTTCGGCGGCGGCACGAGCGTTGTGGGCGGGATCGAGCCGCGCTTCGACGAGCCGGCGGTGTCGCTCGACCTGAAGGCGCTCGACCGCGTGCTCGAGGTGGACGAGCGCTCGCGCGCGGCGCGAATCCAGGCGGGCGCCCTTGGCCCGGGGCTCGAGGATCAGCTGCGCGAGCGCGGGCTCACCCTGCGCCACTTCCCCCAGACCTTCGAGTACTCGACCCTCGGCGGCTGGGTGGCGACTCGTGCGGGCGGGCACTTCGCCACCGGCCTCACCCACATCGACGATCTCGTGGAGTCGGTGCGCGCCATCACCCCTGCCGGCACCTGGGAGTCGCGGCGGCTGCCCGGCTCGGGGGCCGGGCCGAGCCCCGACCGGATGCTGATCGGCTCGGAGGGCACGCTCGGCGTGATCACCGAGGCCTGGGTGCGATTGCAGGAGCGGCCTGTGCACAAGGCATCCGCCGGCGTCGAGTTCGAGACCTTCGCAAGCGGCGCCGAAGCCGTGCGGGCGCTCTCGCAGTCCGGCCTCCAGCCCTCGAACTGCCGGCTGCTCGACGCGGGCGAGGCGGCCCTCACCGGCGCGTCGCAGTCGGGCAACGCGCTGCTCGTGCTCGGCTTCGAGTCGGCCGACCATCCACTCGGGCCCTGGATCGAGCGCGCGCTCGAGCTCTGCCGCGACCACGGCGGGGTGGGCGAGGCGACCGAGGCGAAGTCGGGCGAGGGCGTATCCGCGTGGCGCGGAGCCTTCCTCCAGGCGCCCTACCTGCGCGACACGCTGGTGGCGTGCGGGGTGCTCTCGGAGACCTTCGAGACGGCCATCACATGGGACCGCTTCGGCGCGTTCGTCGAATCCGTTCGCGGCGCGGTGCTCGAGGCGCTCGGCGAGGGGCAGGTCACCTGCCGGCTCACGCACGTCTACCCCGATGGTGCCGCGCCCTACTTTACGGTGCTCGCGCCGGCGCGGCGCGGCTCAGAGCTCGAGCAGTGGCAGGAGGTGAAGGCCGCGGCCTCCGAGGCGATCGAGGCCGGCGGCGGCACGATCACCCATCACCACGCCGTCGGCCGGGATCACCGTCCCTGGTATGACCGCCAGCGTCCTGAGCCGTTTGCCGGGGCGCTCCGCGCCGCAAAGAGCGCGGTCGACCCCGAGTGGTTGCTCAATCCGGGCGTGCTGATCGACCGAGGTTCTTGACGATCGTGTCCGCCACCGCCCGCGCGTCCACCTCGTAGAGCCCCTGCATCACCAGCTCGCGAAGCTCGCGCGGGGGTGCGTGCGGGGGTTCGAGGGGGCGGAACCGATGATCGGGCGTCTCGTAGCCCTCGTCCGAACTTGCGCGTCGCCGAAGCGCCTCCATGGGAACAGGATCGGCATCGGGAGGGCCACACCTTTAGCGTCCTTGGAATGCCGGACTCGCGGAAGAAGCGGATAGTTGCCAGGGCCGACAAGGTCCTCCCGGGCGTCTGGCGCCTGCGGCTGCCGATCTCGATCTGGCCCGGGGTGCCCCATGTGAACGCGTGGGCGGTGTCCTCGGGCAACGGCGTGGTGCTCTTCGACACAGGTCTTGGCGAGCCCGGGGGCTTCGCACAGCTCGAGCTGGCTCTCCGCCAAGCGGGGCTGTCGGTGGACCACATCCGGCTCGTGGTCTGCACCCACGCCCATTCCGACCACTACGGGCTCGCCGCGCCGATAGTCGAGCGCACGGGCTGCGAGCTGTGGATGCATCCGAACCACGACCACATGCTGCGAAACGCCGGGGATCCCGCCGGCTGGCTCGAGCGCCGGCTGGAGGTGGCACGCCAGAGTGGCGTGCCACCGGAGTCGCTCGAGGCCTACCGCGAGGCGCGAAAGGATGCCGAGACCGGCGTCGCCGGCATCGTCCATCCCGACCGCGAGCTCGTGCCCGGCGTCGAGGTGGAGACCGATCTCGGCGTGTGGCAGGTCCACGAGACGCCCGGCCACGCGCCCTCGCACGTGGTGCTCCACCAGCCCGAGCGGCGCCTGCTGATCACCGGCGACCACCTGCTCGGGCGCATCTCGCTCTACTACGACTTCGGCTACACGCCCGACCCGGGCGGCGAGTTCCTGCGCTCGCTCGACGTGGTCGAGGGGCTCGACGCCGACCTCTGCCTCCCCGGCCACGGGCGGCCGTTCCGCGGTGTGCCGGCGAAGGCGCAGGCCTACCGCGAGCTGGTGCTCGAGCGGGTGGCGAAGGTGCGCGAGTCGCTGGTAGCCGGGCCGCTCACGCCGTACGAGGTGGTGCCGTGCCTGCTGGGTCCGGACCCCTCGGAGCTCGCGCGCAACTGGGCGATGGGCGAGGTGCTCGTGTACCTGCGCCACCTCGAGGTGGAGGGCGAGATCGAGGAGGTCGGCGGGGAGCCGACCCGCTTCCGGCTCGCCCAGGAGCGGGGCGCCGCAGCCTAGGCCGGCGCCAACGCCCGGTCCCAGGGACGGGCGGCCCGCAGTGCGGCGAGGATCGCGCGCGTCGCGGGGGACTTGTTAAGCGTGTAGAAGTGGATGCCGGGCGCGCCGCGGGAGAGCAGGTCGGCGCACTGGAGCGTTGCGTAGGCCACGCCGAGCTCCACGAGCGCGTCGAGATCGTCCTGGCGCTCGGCCAGCTCGCGCTCGAACTCCGGCGGGATCGTGGCGCCGCACAGGCCCGTGATCCGCTTGATCTGCTTGAAGTTCGTGACGGGCATGATGCCCGGGATGATCGGCACCTCGATGCCGGCCTCGCGCGCTTTCGCGACGAAGTCGAAGTAGAGGTCGTTGTCGAAGAACAGCTGCGTGATGAGGAACCCGACACCGTTGTCGATCTTCGCCTTGGTGAAGCGCAGGTCGGATTCGGGACTCTCGGCCTCGGGGTGCACCTCCGGGAAGCACGCCGCGCCGACCGCGAAGGGGAACTCGCTCGAAATCAGGTTCGCGAGCTCGGTGGAGTACTGCAGGCCGCCCTCGTGCTGGGTCCACTTCTCCTCGCCCTCGGGCGGGTCGCCGCGCAGGGCGAGCACGTTGTCGATACCCGCCGCCTTCATCTCGGCGAGCGTGCCGCGCAGCTCCTCGGTGGTCGCGCCGACGCAGGTGAAGTGCGCCATCGCCTCCATGCCGAGGTCCTGCTTGATGTGCTTGGTGATGTCGATCGTGCGCTCGCGCGTGGAGCCCAGTGCGCCGTAGGTCACGGACACGAACTGGGGCTCGTCCTCGCGCAGCTCTTGGAGCGCGTTCTCGAGGTTCTCCTCGCCCTGAGGTGTCTTAGGCGGGAAGAACTCGAACGAGAAGCAGGGGCGCTGCTCCTCGAGTATGCGGTCGATTCTCACGCGCCAGAGGGTATCTCTGGCGCGTGAGACCGTGGCAAGCCCTTATTCCGCCGGCGGCGCCGTGATGTCGAGGCCGGTGGCGAGCTGGCGGGTGCCGTGGAGGGAGTACTGGACGTCCACGGAGTCGTTCTTGCGGTAGCTGCCGAAGAGACCGAAGAAGATCGCGCTCCAGCGCCAGAAGCCGATCTTCTCCTTCTCTAGATGGCGGTCGAACACCAGCTCGCCATCGGCCAGCTCGAAGTCGCTCCCCTGCTTCTGCGGCACGCCGTTCACCCACACGTCGTAGGGGGGCTCGGCGCCCCGCGGCAGCTTCACGGTCCACCGCGCGTCGCTCATCGCCTAGGGGTCTAGCACCCGCCGTAGCCCGCTCCACGCGCTTTCGCCGGGCGCGAGCTGCACGAGCCTGCGCCGCACGCGGCCGGTATAGGCCTCGGCCGACCCGTCGCCGCGCACGTCCACTCCCGCGCGCACGCGCCCGGGTCCCTTCAGCTCGAGCCGTGCCCGCACCTGCTGGACCGGGTCGAAGTCGCGCATGAGCGGCGCCGACACCGTGCCCGTCGATGGCGCTTCCGCGAACCCGAGGCCGCGCGCCTGGAGGGCGTCGAGGGCACCCTCGAGCGTGTCGAAGCGCTCGCGCTGCACCGTGCGGCCGGCGGCGCGGACCGTGAGCAGGTAGCCCCTAGCCACCGATGGCGCTCATGGTGCGCGCCGGCTGGCGGAAGCCCGGCTCGCCCACCCGGTGCTTGAGCTCCTTGCGCCACACGGCGTCGCGCACGATCTGCTCGAGCTCGTCGTCGGATGCGCCCGCGCGCAGGGGCCCGCGCAGGTCGGTCTCGTGCATCGAGAAGAGGCAGGTGCGCAGCTTGCCCTCCGCGGTGAGGCGCAGGCGGTTGCAGTCGGAGCAGAACGGCTCGGACACCGGGTTCACGAAGCCGATCTCGCCCTCCCCGTCGGCGAAACGGAACACCCGCGCGGTGGCGGAGGGCTCGCGCGGGAGCTCCTCGAGCGGATGCACGGCGTGGATGATCTGGCGCAGCTCCTCGCCGGTGAGCACCTGGTCGGGGGTCCAGGCGGAGTCGGCGTCGAGCGGCATGAACTCGATGAAGCGCACCTGGAATCCGGTCTCGCGCGCGAACTGCGCGAACGGGAGCGCCTCCAGCTCGCTGAAGTCGCGCAGCGCCACGGCGTTCACCTTCACCGGCCGCAGGTGCGGGTACGCGGCCACGGCGTCGAGGCCGCGCAGCACCTGCGGCAGCGCGTCGCGGCGGGTCATGGCGTAGAAGCGGTCGCGCTGGAGGGAGTCGATCGACACGTTCAGGCGGCTGAGCCCGGCGCCGGCGAGCGCGGCGGCGTCGCGCTCGAGCAGATAGCCGTTGGTGGTGAGGGAGACCTCGTGCAGCTCCGGGACCTTGGTGAGCGCGGCCACCAGGCGCGGCAGCTCGCGGCGTACGAGCGGCTCACCGCCGGTGAGCCGCAGGTCCTCGATGCCCATCTCGGCGAGCAGGCGAACCACCCGCTCGATCTCCTCGAAGGAGAGGATCTCGCCGCGGTCGAGCCAGGCGAGCCCCTCGGCCGGCATGCAGTATTGGCAGCGGAAGTTGCAGCGGTCGGTTACGGACACGCGCAGGTCGGAGATGCGGCGGTCGTGGCCGTCGATGAGGGGCTCGCGCACCATGCCCGCAGCGTACCCCCAGGGGATCCGGATACGAGGAGCTAGTTGAGAACCGTTACCATTTAGCGGGATGCCGCTCGACCATCTCTTCTTCCAGCGGGCGATCCTCGAGGTGGTCCTACTCTCCGTGGCCGGCGGGGTTCTCGGGACCTGGATCGTGCTGCGAGGCCTCTCCTTCTTCTCCCACGCGGTCGGAACCGCGGCCTTCCCGGGCCTCGTGCTGGCCGACGGGCTGGGCTTCGCCGCGTCGCTCGGCGCCGCGGGCGCCGCCGGCCTGTTCGCACTCGCGTTCGGCGGCTTCGCGCTACGAGAGCGTCAGGGCCATGACGCCGCCACTGCGCTCGTGCTCGTGGCCGCGCTGGCGGCCGGGGTGATCCTCGCGAGCGACGTGTTCGACTCGGGCGCGAACGTGGAGGCGCTCCTTTTCGGGAGCCTCCTGCTGATCGACGGGTCGGACATCGCGCTCGCCGCGCTGGCCGCGGGCGTGTCGCTCGTGGCGACGCTGCTGCTCGGCCCGCGCTGGCTCGCGGCGGGCTTCGACCGTGAGGCGGCGGCGTCGCTGCGTGCCGGCTCCCGCGGCTCGGACGCGGTGCTGCTCGCCGCGATCGCACTGGCGGCGGTGGCCTCGCTGGCGGCGGTGGGAGCGCTGCTCGCAACCGCCCTGCTCGTGGTGCCCGCCGCCACCACGCGCCTCTTCTGCGAGCGGATGCGCTCGTGGCAGATCGCCACCGTCACGCTCGCCGCGGCGGAGGGCACCGGCGGGCTGTTCATCTCCTACGCGACGAACGCGCCGCCGGGCGCGACGATCGCCGCGCTGTCCGGCGTCGTGTTCGCCCTCGCAGCCGTGCGCGCGTCGCTGCCGAAGGGCATGCCGGCGGCGGCGGCGCTGCTCGGGCTGGCGCTCCTCGCCGGTTGCGGGCCGGGCGAGTCCTCGAAGCCGCAGGTGTCGGTG
>JACCYP010000103.1 GCA_013696425.1 Thermoleophilaceae bacterium | reverse complement strand
TTCGACCACCCGCTCTGGGTGCTCTACTCCTCCGGCACGACCGGACTGCCCAAGCCGATCGTGCACGGGCACGGCGGCATCCTGCTCGAGCAGGTCAAGAAGATGCACCTGCACGTGGACGCCCAGGCCGGCGACCGCGTGTTCTGGTTCACCACCACCGGCTGGATGATGTGGAACTTCCTCGTCGGTGTGCTCGTGACCGAGGCGTCGATAGTCCTCTTCGACGGCAACCCCGCGGGCGAGGTGCTGTGGGACCTCGCGGACGAGGCGCGCATCACGACGTTCGGCACGAGCGCGGCCTTCATCGCCGCCTCGATGAAGGAGGGCATCGAGCCCGCGGCGGGGCGGGACCTCGCAATCGAGGCGGTCGGCTCCACCGGCTCCCCGCTCTCGCCCGAGGGCTTCCAGTGGATCTATGACCACGTGGGCGCCGACACCTGGCTGTTCTCGACATCCGGCGGCACCGACGTGTGCACCGCGTTCGTGGGTGGGGTCCCGACGCTGCCCGTGTATCGCGGCGAGCTGCAGGCGCGCTCGCTCGGAGCCGACGTGCAGGCCTGGGACGAGCTTGGCAACGCGCTCATCGGCGAGGTGGGTGAGCTCGTGATCACCAAGCCGATGCCGTCGATGCCCGTGTTCTTCTGGGGCGACCCTGATGGCGAGCGCTACCGCTCGAGCTACTTCGAGATGTACCCGGGTGTCTGGCGTCACGGGGACTGGATCGAGATCACCGAGCGCGGCACCGCGATCATCTACGGCCGCTCGGACTCGACCATCAACCGCGGCGGGGTGCGGATGGGCACCAGCGAGATCTACCGCGCCGTGCTGTCGCTCGACGAAATCGTGGACGCGCTCGTGGTCGACGTCCCACGCGAGGAGGGCGAGAACTGGATGCCGCTGTTCGTGGTGCTGCGCGAAGGCTCCACCCTCGACGAGGAGTTGACGAAGGCGATCGCCAAGCGCGTGCGCGAGGACTGCTCGCCGCGGCACGTGCCGAACGAGGTGCACGCAGTGGCGGAGATCCCGCGGACGCTGTCGGGCAAGGCGCTCGAGGTGCCCGTGAAGCGCGTGCTGATGGGCCAGGATCCAGAAAAGGCGGCGAGTCGCGAGTCGCTCGCGAATCCCGAGGCATTCGACTGGTTCGTGGACTTTGCCCGACGCTAGCCGGGGACGGCCGCGCCGGGGTAGCTGACTCCGGTCAGCTCCTCGGAGATCTCCCACAGGCGGCCGGCGTCGGCCTCGTTGCGTGCGCTCTTCGTCGAGCCGACGAGCTCAGGATTCCCGCGCTGCCCGCCGATCCCACCGGGCCCGGCGTAGCTACCGCCCCCGAGACCCGGCTCCGTGGCTGCATAGAGCGTGGGCAGCGCGCCCATCTCCTGGCTCTGCGCCACGAGCTTGTTGGTGAACCACATGATCGTGGTGTCGAGCTTCGGACCCGACGCCGACTGCAGGTTGGTGGCGGCGTAGCCCGGATGGGCTGCGTTGCTCTTCACGTTCGAGCCCGCCGCGCGCAGCCTCCGGTCGAGCTCGAAGGCGAACAGCAGGTTGGCGAGCTTCGAGCGTCCGTACGCACGCCAGCGGCTGTAGCTCTTCTCCCAGAGAAGGTCGTCGAAGTCCATCGAACCGATCTTGTGCGCATCGCTCGCAACGGTCACCACGCGCGCGTCCTCGCGGCCCTTGAGGGAATCGAGCATGAGGCCCGTGAGCGCGAAATGCCCGAGGTGGTTCGTGCCGAGCTGCGACTCGAACCCGTCGGCCGTCTCGCCGCGCGGCGGCGCCATGATGCCCGCGTTGTTGATCAACAGATCGACGGGGCCGTTCCACTCGCTTGCGAACGCGCGGACTGAATCCAGTGCCCCGAGGTCGAGCTTGCGGACCTCGGTGTCGCCGGTGATCTCACCTGCCGCAGCCTCGCCCTTCTCGAGGTTGCGCACCGCCAGTACGACGTGCGCGCCCTTCGCCCCCAGCACCTTCGCGGCCTCGAGGCCGATGCCGCTGTTGGATCCCGTGATGACGGCTGTGCGACCGGATTGGTCGGGCACGCTGTCGGCATTCCATTTTTCGCTCATGCGCTTCAGGTTACGGGTGTGCCGTCCCGGGGAACGGCTCAGCCGACGAGGCCGCGGGATCGGAGGTCGGCCAGCGCCTCGTCGCCGCGCTCGGCGAAGGTCTGCCCTTCGAGCCATGCCGCAAGCTCCGGCAGCCCCTGCTCGAGCGTGACCGCGGCCTCGAAGCCGAGCAGCTCCCGCGCGCGGGTCGTGTCGGCAAAGCAGTGGCGGATGTCCCCGAGGCGGAACTCGCCGGTGATCTCAGGCGCGAGCTCGCTGCCGACCGCACCCGCGAGTGCGCCCGCGAGCTCGGCTATTCCGGTCCGCCGCCCGGTGGCCACGTTCACGGCGTGGCCGGGTGCCCGCGGCGCGTCCATCGCGGCGAGGGTGGCGCGCACGACGTCTGAGACGTGCACGAGGTCGCGCAACTGGGCACCGTCCTCGAACACACGCGGCCGGCGACCGGACAGCAGGCGTGCGCCGAAGATTGCCGCGACGCCCGTGTAGGGATTGCCGAGCGCCTGGCGCGGGCCGTAGGTGTTCAGATAGCGCAGCGCGACGGCCTCGAACCCGTAGGCGGCGCCGAGCGCGAGGGAGAGCTCCTCCTGGTCGCGCTTGGTGATGCCGTAGACGCTCGTGGGCGCGAGCGCGCGGTCCTCGCGGGTGGGCGCCGGGGCGGCTTCGCGCCCGCACGCCGGGCAGCGCATCTCCCACTCGCGCGCCTCGAGTTGCTCACGCGAGCGCGGCGGCGGCGCTATCTCGCCGTGCTCGGGGCACTCGTAGGACCCCTCGCCGTAGACCACCATCGAGGAGGCCACCACCACCCTGCGGATCCGGTCACGCCGCGCTATCACGCGCTCGAGCAGCGTCGCGGTGCCACCGGAGTTGGCGTCCACCGCCCGGCGCACATTGACCATCGACTCGCCGTTGCCCACCACGCCGCCGAGATGGAACACGCGGTCCACGTCCTCGAGCGCCGCGTCCACCGCATCGGCGTCGCCGAGGTCGGCGCGCACCAGCTCGGCTTCGGGGTGGAGGTGCTCGGGTAGGCCCCCGGGATGGGCGAGCGGATCGAGGTTGTCGAACACGCGAACGCGCTCGCCACCGGCGAGGAGAGAGTCAACGAGATGGGAGCCGATGAACCCGGCGCCCCCGGTGACGAGCACAGTCATCGCGCCGAGCCTAGGGGACGCACCACACCGCGCCCCGCCACGTTCGAGGATCGTAAGCGCGCGTCCGTAGGGTTCAGCACTCGGTGACCGACGTGGTCCTTCCAGTGCTGGACGAGGCCGAGGCCCTCCCCTGGGTGCTCGACCGCATGCCCGCCGGCTTCCAGCCCATCGTGGTCGACAACGGCTCCACGGACGGCTCGGGGGACATCGCGCGCAGCCTGGGCGCGCGCGTGGTGGAGGAACCGCGGCCCGGTTTCGGCGCGGCCTGCTTCGCCGGACTCGGCGCCGCGCGCTCCGATCTCGTGTGCTTCATGGACTGCGACGGCTCGCTGGACCCGGGCGAGCTCCCGCGCGTGCTCGCGCCCATCGAGGCCGGAAGCGCGGACCTGGCGCTCGGGGCGCGTGAGGCCGAGCGCGGAGCGTGGCCGCTTCATGCCCGGCTCGCGAAC
>JACCYP010000092.1 GCA_013696425.1 Thermoleophilaceae bacterium | reverse complement strand
GCTCGAACAGCGCGGCATCGAGTTCGACGAGGTGCGCGTGCCCTACCTGAAGCGCAATCGCCCCGAGGTCGAGGAGCTCACCCGCCAGCGGTGGGTGCCCGTGCTCGTCGACGGTGAAGAAGTGATCTCCGACTCCAAGCGGATCTGCGAGTACCTCGACCGCACGAAGGTCGGCTGATGGCCGGGGGCGCCCGCGGTCCTGCGATCCAGCGCGCCACGCGCACGGCGAAGCGGCTGTGGCCGTTGGCCCTCGAGGGCTACCGCCGCTGGCAGAACCTGCCGCCGGATCAGCGCGAGCGCTACATGCGCCAGGCGCGCGACGCTGCCGGCAGGGCCCGGCGCGTGGTGGACCAGAAGCGCGCTCAGCGCGGCGGCAGGCACGGCCGGTTCCCCGGCCGCCGGCACCACTAAGGCGGCTGGACCCGCCAAGGCCATCAGAACGCGGGGCTGGATGCCCCGCGGAGGTCTAACTGAGCTTGTTCTCGAGCCCGATCGGCGCCTGCTGCACGGGCGCCTCGGCGACGGGCGCGGGCGCCTCGTCGTCGTCGGCCTGCTCGACGCCGAGCGCCTCGGCGAGGTCGCCCGTCTCATACATCTCGGCCACGATGTCGGCGCCACCAACGAGCTGGCCCTTGATGAAGAGCTGCGGGATCGTCGGCCAGCCCGACAGCGCGGAGAGCTGCTCGCGGATGCGCGGGTCGGGCAGGATGTCGAGCGCCGCGTAGCGGACGTCGAGTGAGTTGAGCGCGCCGGCGGTGCGGGAGGAGAAGCCGCAGGCCGGAGCCTCCGGTGTGCCCTTCATGAAGAGCATCACCTCGTTCTCGTCGATCGCCTTCTTGAGGAAGTCCTGGATCTGCTGGTCGTCCATCTCGCTAGCCCCCGGGAGTCGAAGTCTTGATTGAGAGCGCGTGGATCGGTCCCCCGACCTCCGCGCCGAACACGCCGTACACGAGCTGATGCTGCTCGATCAGCGGCAGCCCCTCGAACTTCTCGGACACGATCTCGGCACGGAAGTGGTCGCCGCCGCCCGTGAGATCTTCGACCGCCACCTCCGCGCCTGGGAAGGCGTCCTCGATTCGCGTCTTGAGCTCGTTGGCGTCGGGCATGTCCGCTTCGGAAGATAGCGAGCCGGTCTTGGCGGCTGGGTACAATTGAGGACGTGGTCACCCTCACCGACATAGCGGCGGAAAAGGTTCGTGGATTCCTGGCCTCCGAGGAGCAAACCGAGGCTGGCCTGCGCGTCGGCATCAAGGGCGGCGGTTGCTCGGGCTTCCAGTACTCCCTGGCGCTCGACGAGAAGCGCGACGGGGACAACATCTTCGAGTTCGAGGGCATCAACCTTCTCGTCGACGAGCAGAGCCTGAAGTACGTCGACGGCTCCGAGGTCGACTACACCGAGAGCCTCATGGGCTCCGGCTTCCAGGTGAACAACCCGAACGTCGTCGCATCCTGCGGCTGCGGTTCTTCGTTCAGAGTTGCTGACGAAGATCCGTCGTGCGGCGCCCCCGCCGCGTAGACCGGCGCCCGCCTTCGTCATCGCTCGCTCGCCTACGTTCGTAGGCGTCGCTCCCTGCTTCCTCGGCGTGCTTGGTCTACGCGCCGGGGGTGTTGTCGAGGGAGGCCCAGAGGTAGAGGCTCGCCACCGAGCGCCAGGGGCGCCAGGGCTCCGCTAGCCGGCGCATGTCCTCCGGGCCGGGCATGTCCTCGAGGCCGTAGGCGCGCTCGATCGCGCGGCGCACGCCGAGGTCGCCGACGGGCAGCACGTCCGGGCGCTCGAGGTGGAAGATCAGGAACATGTGGGCGGTCCACTCACCGAGGCCCTTCACCTCGGTGAGCGCGGCGATCACGTCCTCGTCGCCCAACCCCGGTAGCGCTTCGAGTTCGAGCTCGCCCGCCTGCACGTGCTCGGCGAGGTCGCGCAGGTAGCGGACCTTCGCGTTCGAGAGCCCGGCGGCCGCACGCATCTCCTCGGGCTCGGCCGCCAGCAGCTGCTCCGGTGACGGGGTCGCGCCGCCGAAGTACTCCGTCAGCCGCCCGTAGATCGAGGCCGCCGCCTTCACCGACAGCTGCTGGCCTGTGATCGAGCGTAGGAGCGCGCCGTATGCGTCCTTCGGCCGGCCCCGCTTGCGCGCAGCGATGTCCATCGGCCCGGCGGCGTCGATCAGCTCGCGCAGCGTCCGGTCGGTTGCGCGCAGGTGCTCTACGCCGTCCTCGAAGCCCTTCACGCGGCCCGGCGCCCGCTCCAGAAGCCGGCCTCCTCCTCGCCGAGCGGCGTGGCGGGCGGGTCGCCGAAGGCGATCTCCCGGAAGATCTGCGACCAGTTGCGGCGCGCCTCGAGCTGTGCCAGCACACCTGCGGTGAGGATCTCCATGCGCGCGGGCATCATCGCGTCGGGCGGCATCGTCCCGCGCTTCTGGATGTCCCAGTTCTCCGAGCGCGGATCGCCGAACTCGAGCGCCACCTGCACCACGAGGTCGTTGTCGACGGTGAGCTCCTCGTCGCGCAGGTACCAGGAGATGAGCTTGAACTGGTCGAGCACCCGCCGGCCGGTGATCTTCGTATCGCCCTCCTTGTACATCCCGCGCCGCACGACATTGGTGAGCGCGGTGTCCTCGTCGTCGGTCATGAGCGCCCGCACGAGCTCGAGGTGGGAGTCGGTCGCGTTGGGCGCGAGCTTCTTCGTCATCCCGTAGTCGAGGAAGGTCACGCGGCCGTCGGCGCAGAGCAGGTAGTTGCCGGGGTGGGGGTCGCCGGAGAAGTGCTGGAAGCCGTACAGCGAGCGGAAGAAGAACCGGAACACGATCTCGCCGAAGCGGTCGCGCTCCTCCTGCGGGAGCTTGCGCACCTCCTCGAAGCCGATGCCCTCGACGTACTCCTGCACGAGCACGTGCTCGTGCGTGAGGTCGGTCATCACGTCGGGCACCTTCACGAACGGATGGCCGCGGAAGCGGCGCGCGAACTCGCGCTGATGCTGGGCCTCGGCCTCGTAGTCGAGCTCCTCGGTGATCCGCTCGCGGATCTCGCGCGCCATCGCCTTCGCGTCCATCCCGGGCGCGATGCGCTTCGCGATCCGCATGATCAGCCCGAGGTTCTGGAGGTCGGCGCGCACCGCGGTGGCGATGCCGGGGTACTGGACCTTCACGGCCACATCGCGCCCGTCGGGCAGCTTCGCGCAGTAGACCTGCCCGATCGACGCGGCCGCGATCGAGTCCTCCTGGAACTCGGAGAACACGTCCTCGAGCGGCTCGCCGAGGTCGGTCTCGATCACCTTGCGCATGTCCTCGAACGCCACCCGCGGCGCGGAGTCGCGCAGCTCTGCGAGCTTCGCCTGGATGCGCGCGTTCGCCTCGGGCTCGAGCATGCCGGTATCGAGGAAGGAGGCCACCTGGCCGGCCTTCATCGCGAGGCCCTTCATCGACCCGAGCGTCTCGACGGCCTGCTCGGCGGCCTGGATCTGCCACTCCTCGAGGCGAATCTGGCGCTTGTCGGCCCGGCCCACCGTCGAGGCCTTCACAGCCGCGCCCTTCGCGGCCTCCCTGCCGACCATCGTGCCGAGCTTCGCGGCGCGCCGGATCCTGCCCTGGGGGAGAGAGTCGTCGCGGCGAGCCACTCGCAAGAGGGTACGGTGCCCGTCGGGGACAGAGATCGACTCAGCCGGGGGATGGCTGCGATCGGCGGCGCCGTGAGCATCGCCGCGATCGTCTCGCCGCGCACGCTAATGCGTGCCTACGGACTGTCCCCCGAAGAGCTGACCGGCGCGTCCGGCTTCGCGTGGCGCCTGTTCGCGGTTCGCACGCTCTACATCTCCGCGTTCGCGGTCCGCGGGGAGGAATGGGCGCGAGCGCGGCTAGACGACCGCTAGCGGATCCGCACGGGCGTGCCGACCGGTACGCGGCGCGCGAGGTCCTTCACGTCGCGCACGCGCATCCGGATGCAGCCGTGTGAGGCGCGGGTGCCGATCGACCACTCCTCGGCGGTGCCGTGGATGCCCACGCCATCGCCGCCGACCGCGAGGAACCACGCCTTGAGCGGGTTGCGCGGATCGCCGGGGCCGATGGACTGGCCGGCGAGCGCGCCCGCCCACGCGCGGTTCGGGACGTTCCAGGTCGGGTTCTGCTGCTTGGACTGGATCGAGCGCAGCCCGGAGGGAGTGTCGAAGGCGGCCTGGCCGACGGCCACCTTGTAGGTCTTCGAATGGCGCAGGCGCTTGAACAGGCGCAGCGTGAACGTGCGCTTGTCGACCGAGATGTATGTGGGGTGCTTCCTGGCGAGCCCGGCGGTGGTCACGTTCGGCCTCACGGTGCGCAGTCCCACCCGCAGCGAGCGCTTTGCGGTCGGCTCGCGGAGCTCCGCGAGCAGCTTGCGCTTGAGCTGCACCGAGTCGAGGCGGCGGCCGTTGCGGCCCTTCACGCGCCTGATCTTCGTGATGCCGAACTTGGCGCGGGCGTCGCGGGGCGCCCTGTAGTAGGCCGCCGCGAGCTTCCCGACCGTGCGGTTCAGCCTGGTATCGGAGATATCGACGTCGAGGCGCACCTTCGGCGTGTGCCCCCGCCCTGCGATCTCGAACGCGCGCTTGAGCATCCACTCGTAGTCGACGCTCGCGCCGGCGGCCGCGGCCGGCACGGTGCGCGCGCGCTTGCCGATCCGGATCGCGATGTTCTTGCCGTACCGCGGGCCGAGCTCCTTGCGCAGCGTGCGCTCGGCGGTGATCGGGCCGGCATCGCTCAGGTCCACGCCGGCCACGCGCGTGCCGTCGGGGAGGTGCTTGGCATCGGTCGTCTGGCCTGGGGCGGTGGCCGCGGGGACCAGGCAGGCGAGCAGGGATGTGAGCACGAGCTTTCGCACGGGTCGATCAAGTAACCACAAAGGCCGGGATTTCCCTCGCGCTGCAATAGGTTTCCCACGCATGCGCCTCGTGACCTACGCGACCGCGGGCGCCTCGCGCGCCGGGATGCTCGTGGACGGTGCGGTGCACGAAGCCGGGAGCTCGGTCCGCGAGCTGCTGGCCACGGGCGCTGTCCCCGAGCCTGGCGAGCCCGTGGAGGACGCGCGACTGCTCGCGCCCGTGCCCGATCCCCAGAAGATCGTCTGCATCGGCCTCAACTACCGCTCACACGCCGAGGAGGCCGGTCTCGACGCGCCCGAGACGCCCACGTTCTTCGGCAAGTGGGCGAACGCGCTCGTGCCGGACGGCGCGACCGTGAAGCTGCCGACGGAGAAGACCGACTACGAGGCCGAGGTCGCCGTCGTCATCGGAGCCGGCGGCGGCATCGGTGGCTACACGCTGCTGAACGACCTCTCCGCGCGTGACCGCCAGTTCGCCACCCCGCAGTGGATGCCGGGCAAGGTGTTCGACGGCGCGGCGCCGTGCGGCCCGTGGATCGTGACGCCGGAGGAGGCGGGTGACCCCGACGCGATCGAGATCGAGCTGCGCCTGAACGGCGAGCTGCGCCAGCAGGGCTCGACCGCCGATCTCGTGCACTCGATCCCCGACCTCGTCGAGCACCTCGGCACGCTCATGACGCTCGCGCCCGGCGACATCGTCGCCACCGGCACCCCCTCGGGCACGGGCGCCTCGCGCAGGCCGCGCGAGTACCTGAAGCCCGGCGACACGACCGTGGTCAGCTCGCCGACGCTCGGCACGCTGACCACCACGTTGGCGTAGGGTCGCGTCCATGACGCCTGTCGAAACCGTGCTCGGTCCCGTCGACTCCGGCGCCCTCGGGAAGACCCTGGTGCACGAGCACCTGCTGTCGGTCTCCGAGGTCACGTGGTTCCAGTGGCCCCACCTCTATGACTACGAGGCGCTGATGGCGGACGCCGTCGCCGACCTTCAGGCCGTCAAGGCCCATGGCGTGGAGACGATCTTCGACCCGGCCGCGCTCGGCATCGGCCGCGAC
>JACCYP010000082.1 GCA_013696425.1 Thermoleophilaceae bacterium | reverse complement strand
GTGCGGCAGGGGGCTCGTGCCCGAACACCGGCACCTGCTCCACCTCGGCGAGCGGCGGATCGACTGCTCGTGCGAGACATGCTGGTCGCTCCAGTCCGGCAACCCTGACTACCGGCCGGTGGGCACGCGCGTGGCGTGGCTGCCCGACCTCCAGATGAGCGACGAGCAGTGGGCCGGGTTCTCGATCCCGATCGGGCTCGCGTTCTTCATGAAGAGCAGCACCGCCGATGGTGTGGTGGCGCTCTACCCGAGCCCCGCGGGCGCGACCGAGAGCGAGCTCGAGATGGGCACGTGGGAGTCGCTCGCCGACTCGAACCCCGTCCTGGGAGAGATGGAGACCGACGCCGAGGGCCTGGTCGTGAACCGCCTGTCGGATCCGCCCCAGTACGCGATCGCACCGATCGACCAGTGCTACATGCTCGTCGGCCTCGTGAAGGCAAACTGGGAGGGGATCTCCGGCGGAACCGGCCTCGAAGCGGCCATCGCCGGGTATTTCGACGACCTGCACGCGAGGGCGTCGGTCTGATGCCCGAGCCCGCCGCGATCCACACGAACGGCGGCGGGACGCCCGCGCAGCCGGATCCCGAGTTCACGATCCTGAGCGTCGAGGGGGCGAAGCACACGGCCACGCCGATGCTGCGCTTCACGGGCCAGATGGCCGAGCGCTCCGGGCACGAGGTCTACACCGTCGCTCTCAAGGCGCAGATCATGATCGAGCCGGCCAAGCGCGCCTACGACGACGACACGCGCGCGAAGCTCGCGGACCTCTTCGGCGAGCCCGAGCGCTGGGCGACGACCACGAACGCCTTCCTGCTCGCCGACGTCGACGTCCTGCTGCCCACCTTCACGGGCTCCACCGCCTTCACGCTCACGCTCCCTGTGAGCTACGACCTCGAGGTGGCGGCGGCCAAGTACCTCTACTCGCTCCCCGACGGGATCGCGCCGCTGTCGTTCAACTTCACCGGCACGATCTTCTACCGGGGTGAGAGCGGTGCGATGCAGATCGTCCAGGTGCCGTGGGAGTGCTCCACGAAGTTCGCCATGCCGGTGTCGGCGGTGCGCGAGACGATCGGCTACCACTATCCCGGCGGGGGCTGGGTGCGGCTCTCCGACGACACGCTCGAACGCCTCTCCCTGCGCAAGGCACAGCGCGGCCTGCACTCCTACGACGCTGCCATCGACGAATTGCTGGAAGAGGAGGGCTGATGCTCGAGGAGCTGATCGACGCGCTGCTCTACGAGGGCTACGCGCTCTACCCCTACACGCCCGGATCGACGAAGAACTCAACGCCGACGCCGTTCGGGATCGTCTACCCGCCTGGCTACGCCGCGGACCAGCCCGCCGCCCACGACACGCTGCGGATGGACATGGCGCTCGAGCCGGCCGCGGAGGGCGCTGAGATCGAGGCCACGGTGCGCTTCCTCCAGGCCGGGACCGATTCGGAGCGCCGGGCGATCGAGCGGCGGGTGGAGCTGCCGCGGACCTCGCTCGACGCTCTTCGCGACGGCGGGGTGGGTGCGCCGTTTGAATTCGACGGCCTCACGGGTCGCGCGCGCGTGCGCGTGCACGAGATCGACGGCGACCGGTCGCGCGTGCGGGTGCGCGTGTGCGTGCACAACACGACCGAGCCCGAGCGGGCGATCGAGGACCGCGGCTCGGCACTCGCGCACTCGCTCATCTCCACGCACGTGATCGCGCACGCGCCGGGCAGCCGCTTCGAGTCGGCCACTGAGCATCCCGAGCTCCAGAGCGTGAACACCTTCCCGGTGCTCGCCACCGAGGCCGACGACACGGCACTCGGGGCCACCATCGTGCTGCCCGACCATCCGCGGCTGGCGCCGGAGAGCGCGGGAAGCCTGTTCGACGGAACGGAGATCGAGGAGGCGCTGCTGCTGCACGTCCAGACGCTGAGCGACCCCGAGCGCGAGGCCATCGCCTCGGGCGACCCGGCGGTGCGTGCGATGGTGGAGCGCGCCGCGTGTGCCACGCCGGAGGAGATGATGCGCCTGCACGGGCGCCTCGAGATGCGCGACCCCGAGATCAAGGAGAGCTGATGGCGGCCGGACCGCGCGAAGGAGTGCCGGAGATGACGGAGGCCGAGGCCACGCACGAGGGTGTGAGGTATGTCCTCGAGCAGAAGGTCATCCTTCGCCTCGGTACCGATGGCGACCCCTACGACAAGATGCTCGACAACCGCGTGGCCACCATCCACCGCATCCTGTGGGACGTGGACGGCAAGCTCTACCTCGGCGTCACGATCGACGACGACCCGGGCGCCGAGCTGATGCGCGACACCGGCCGGTTCCATTTCTTCTTCGTCGGGGAAGTTGAGCTCGTATGACGCCCTCGCCCGATCCCAAGGTCCTGATCGCCGGCGTCGGGAACCTGTGGCTGAAGGACGACGGGTTCGGCAGCGAGGTGGTGAAGCGCCTCGAGGCGCTCGAGCTGCCCGAGAACGTGGCGGTGTTCGACTTCGGCACCGGCGGTCTCGACCTCGCCTACGAGGTTCTGCGCGGCTACGACGGGCTGATCCTCGTCGACGTGAGCCGCCAGGGCGGAGCGCCGGGCACCATCTACCTGATGGAACCCTCGGAGGAAGAGGCGGAGGCGGGTATCGAGGACGGCGACGTGATCAATCCTCATGCCATGGACGTCCAAACCGTGCTGCGCTTCGTGAAGACGACCGGCGGGTGGCCGGGCAAGGTCGTGGTCGTGGCCTGCGAGCCCGCGGTCGTCGAGGAGATGGGCATCGGGCTGAGCGACGAGGTCACCGCTTCGCTCGACGCCGCCGTGAAGGCGGTGCTCGACCAGGTGGAGGAGCTTCGGTGCACGAGCTCTCCCTGAGCAGCGCGATCGTCGACACAGTCGAGCGCCACGCGGACGGGCGGCGCGTGACCACGGTCACGATGACGATCGGGTCGCTGCGCCAGGTGGTGGCGGAGTCGCTGTCCTTCTACTTCGAGATCGTTTCGCGCGGGCGCGTGTGCGAGGGCGCGACGCTCGAGCAGAACTACGTCGAGGCACGCGTGCGGTGCGTGCCGTGCGACCGCGGTTGGACCCTCGACCAGCCGATCTTCCGCTGCCCCGACTGCGGCGGCTCCGAGATCGAGGTACTGAGCGGGGAAGAATTCGAAGTCGATTCGATCGACGTGACAGAGGAGGAGGCTGCATGCATCGCACCAAGGTGAAGGTCGCGGAGGACGCGCTCGACGCGAACACGACGATCGCGCAGGCAAACCGGGGGGACTTCGACCGCGACGGCGTATCGGTCGTGAACCTGATGAGCGCGCCGGGGGCGGGCAAGACGACGCTGCTCGAGAGCGTGTTCGGCATGGGCCTCGGCGACGTGCGCGCGGGCGTGCTCGAGGGCGACGTGCAGGGCTCGATGGACGCCGACCGGATTGCGCACTTCCACGTGCCGGTCACCCAGATCAACACCGACTCGGGCTTCGGCGGCGAGTGCCACCTCGACGCGAACATGGTGCGCTCGGCGCTCGGCACGCTCCCGCTTGCAGACATCGACCTGCTCGTGATCGAGAACGTCGGCAACCTCGTGTGCCCGGCCGAGTTCCGCGTAGGCGAGGATGCGCGGGCGATGATCTGCTCGGTCACCGAGGGCGAGGACAAGCCGCTCAAGTACCCGCTCATGTTCCGCGCGTGCGAGATGGTGGTGGTGAACAAGATCGACCTGCTCCCGCACCTCGATTTCGACGTGGACAAGCTCCTCTACAACGTCGAGACCGTGAACCCGGGCGCCAAGCACCAGCTCGTGAGCGCCCGCACCGGCGAGGGGGTCGAGGCCTTCCGCGACTGGCTCGTGGGAGTGGGGGAGCGCGAGAAGGCAACCGCGTGACCCAGGCGCTTGCCGGCTCGCGGCTGGCGGAGCTCGCCGAGGAGCGCACGCGGGCGAACGCGCGCTTCTTCGAGGAATCCGCGGAGTCGCTCGCGCGGCTCTGCCACCGGATGGCGGAGCGCTTCGCGCGCGGCGGGCGGCTGCTCGCTCTCGGCGCCACCCCGCAGGCGCGCTCGGACGCACGCCACGTGGCGGTCGAGTTCGTCCATCCCGTGATCGTCGGCAAGCGGGCGCTCCCGGCCATCGCGCTCACCGCCGAGGGCGGGGAGCTTGGCCGCCAGCTCGACCTTGCAGCCGAGCCCGGCGACATGGTGATCGGCTTCGGCTCGGAAGCTCAAGCGCTCGACGCCCTCGGGCAGGCGCGGGAGCGCGGCTGCCTCACGCTCGCCTTCGAGCCCGGGCCGGCGGAGTGGGTCTTCGCGCCGCCCTCCGATGACCAGTTCGTGCGCCAGGAGCTCGCGGAGACCGCCTACCACCTGTTGTGGGAGCTCGCGCACGTGTTCTTCGATCACCGCGGCCTGCTCGAGGGCCGCGACGCGCGCGCCGTGCACGACACCGGCGGATCCTCCTTCCTCTATCCGTTCCTCGGCGAGCAGGAGACCGACCTCGAGGCGGTGATCGCGGACGTGCGCGCCTCCATCCTGCTCAAGGCGGAGGAGATCGGCGTGCTGCGGGCCCAGACGCTCACCGGGAACTCCGCGGTGATCGGCGGGGCGGCCGCTGCGCTGCGCGCGGCGTTCGACTCCGGCGGGCGGCTGCTGCTGCTCGGCAACGGCGGCTCGGCCACCGACGCGATGGACGCGGAGGCGGATTCGGTCAATCCGCCGAACGGCTGGCCGGCGCGACCGGCGCTCGACCTGACCGAGGACACCGGGATCATCACCGCCGTGGCCAACGACATCGGCACCGAGGCGATCTTCTCCCGCCAGTTGATCGCCCATGCGCGGACGGGTGACGTGCTGCTCGCGTTCTCCACGAGCGGCGACTCCGCGAACGTGATCGCGGCGCTGGCCGAGGCACGCCGGCGGGGCGCGGTCACGATCGCGATGGTGGGCTATGACGGCGGCCGGATCGCGGGCGATGCGCTGGCCGACCACGTCGTGGTCACGCGCTCGGAGCACATTCCCCGGATCCAGGAGGCCCAGGCCGGCGCCTGGCACGTGCTGCGCGAGCTGGTGGAGCTCTCGTGAAGGACGTTCTCCTCGGCGCATTCCGGGGTGTGATCGCGGCGATGGCGATGACCGGTATGCGCGCGTTCACGATCAGCGCCGGCCTGGTGAAGGAGCCGCCACCGAAGGCGATCTTCAGGCAGAAGGCCACGACGCTCTTCCACACGACGCCGAACCGCAAGCGGCGGGCGGGCATCGAGCTCGCGCATTGGGGTTACGGCGCCGCCGGGGGTGCGATGTTCGGCGCGCTGCCGGATGAGGTGCGTCGCCGCAAGTGGGCGGGGCCGGTCTACGGCCTCGTGCTGTGGCTCGGCTTCGAGCTCGGCATCGCACCGGTGCTCGGCCTCTCCCAATCAAAGAAGCCGCGGCCCGTCGAGCGGCTCGTGTTCGCGATCGACCACCTGCTCTACGGGCTGGTGCTCTCAGAGACTCACCCCCGCCCCGGCGAATAGCCGTGCGCGTCCGCGCGCGGGTCGAGGGCACGGTCCAGGGTGTCGGGTTCAGGCCCTACGTGCACCGCCTCGCGGGGGAGCATGGGCTCGCCGGCTGGGTGCTGAACGACGAGCGCGGGGTGCTGCTCGAGGTCGAGGGCCCGGACGAGACGGTGGCGCGCTTCCTCGACCGGCTGCCGCGCGAGCCGCCGCCGCTCGCGGTGATCGAGGCGTTCCTGCCGGAGACCGTGGCGCCGACGGGGGAGGGGGGGTTCGCGATCCTCCCGAGCCGCAGCAGCGGCGAGCCGCTGGCGATCATCTCCCCGGACGTCGCAACCTGCGAGGAGTGCCTGCGCGAGCTCTTCGACCCGGCGGACCGCCGCCACCGCTACCCGTTCATCAACTGCACGAACTGCGGCCCCCGCTTCACGATCGTCACCGGCGTCCCCTACGACCGCCCGAACACGACGATGGCCGGCTTCGAGATGTGCGCGGCCTGCCAGGCGGAGTACGACGACCCGGCGGACCGCCGCTTCCACGCCCAGCCGAACGCATGCCCGGACTGCGGCCCCCGGGTGACGCTCGCCTACGCGGGCGGCCGCTCACTCGCCGATCCCGGCG
>JACCYP010000081.1 GCA_013696425.1 Thermoleophilaceae bacterium | reverse complement strand
CGGCTGCACGTCCTGCGCATGGCGATGGGTCGCCGTCGAGCGGTCCACCTGAGCCGTCGATCGCACAAGCTCGCTCGCCGGGCCGACCAGGCCATGGCCGGGGTGCGCCCGCGGCGCCGAGGCACGGAGCCGGCCCCCAAGACGAGACTGCAGAAGCAGCGCAGGGCCAAGGCCAAGGCCAGCGGCCCGTTCGCCAGCTGGCAGTACGTGCTCGCGCAGGCGGGCAGCCAGGAGGGTCTGCGTCTGCTGCTGGACGGGGGGTTGTTCGGCCGCTCGCTTCCGCGCGTGCTCGGGCTTCCCACCGGAGACCGGATCCTCGTCCTGGTCCCCCACCAGGACGACGAGGGCATCGGCGCGGCCGGCACGCTCCTGCTCGCGGCCCGCGCGGGCAAGCGCGTCCACATCGTCTACTTCACCGACGGCGCCACCAGCCTGGGCGACCTCGCCCCGGAGGAGGTGTCGCGCGTGCGCGAGGCCGAGGCCCGCCGCGCGTGGCAGCGCGTCCCGGGGGTCACGCTCGAGTTCCTGCGCTACCCGACCGGGGTGCCCGACGTGTCCGCGGACGCGGTCCAGCGCCTGGGCGGGATCCTCGACGACTTCGCGCCGTCGGAGGTGTTCGTTCCCACGTTCCTGGAGGAGCCCTACGAGCACCGGCTGCTGAACCGCTGGCTGGCGCTCGCGCACCGCGCCCGGCCGCTCGACGCCGGCGTCGACGTGTGGGGCTACCAGATCACCACCCGGATGCCGGGGACGGCGGTGGTGGACATCACCAGCGTCTGGCGGCGCAAGCGCAGACTGAACCGCGCATGGCGCAGCCAGAACGCGTTCCTGGACTACGCGCACCTCGCCATGGGCCAGGACATCGCGAACTCGGCCTACCTCAAGGGCGGAGCCGTGATCAAGCCCACGCGTGCACACGCCGAGGTGTTCCTGCGCTTCTCGGCGCCCGAGTACCTCACCCTGTGCGACCGCTACCTCAGCCTGGCCGAGGCCTACGAGGCCTCGCTGGCGGAGCACGCGACGCCGAACCCGGACTTCTTCGTGGTCGGCATGCAGAAGGCGGGGACGTACTGGCTCACCGCCATGCTCGACGCCCACCCGCAGATCCGCTGCTTCCCGTCGCGGCCGGCCGGAGGCGACGGCTCCGGCGAGGCACATCTCTTCGACGTCCTCGCCCGGCTCGACGGCGGCGACTACGGGCGCTTTCGCAAGAGCATGTCGACGAAGCTGGGCGGCTACTTCGCCGACCTGGTCCCGGCCGACCAGCCCGCCGGCGAGGAGGAGCGCGCCGCGCTGCGGGAGCGGCTGGGGAAGCGCTTCGCGCGGTACTGCGACGAGCAGCGGCGGTTGCACGGCAAGCCGCTGGTGGGAGAGAAGACCACCGAGACCGTTCATCATCTCGATCTCGTCGAGCAGCTCTTCGGCGGAGTCAGGAAGGTATGCGTCCTGCGCGATCCGCGCGACCGAGCCGTCTCCTTCCACTTCCACCAGATTCGCAAGGGCCGCCGGGACGAGGGTCCCATCGCCCGGCATCACGTCGAGGAGTACATCGAGCGGGTGCGGGCGGACTACGCCGGGCTGCTCGAGATCCAGCAGCCGTTTCACGTGATGACCTACGAGGGGCTCAGCGCCGATCCTGTCCGCGTCTTGCGGCCCCTGCTCGACTTCCTAGGCGCCTACAGCTCCGAAGCGCACCCCGCCGCGCTCGTCGAAGCGGGGCGCTTTAAGCGACTCGCCCAGCGTAGCCCGGGGGAGGAGCTCGCCGGCAACCACTACCGCAAGGGCGTGGTCGGCGACTGGCGCGAGAAGCTGGACCTCGCGCTCGCTCGCAAGATGGTGGCCGAACTCGAGCCCCTGACCGTCCGAGTCGAAGAGCGCCTTGGCCTAGATCTGAGCGCGTACCGATCGCCCTGAGTCATGACCGCGGGCTACTTGGGCGCCGCGATGCGCCCGAAGTACTCGAAGTGCTCGAAGGCGAAGCGCGGTGCGCGCGCCTTTCCGCGATCGGTAGAGGTCAACGCGCCGCGCCGGCGGACGTCGGCTCACGCGGCGCCGTGAGCGACGAGCCGGCCTTCCCGTCACGGGACGCCGCATTCAGCGCCTGGATCGTCCACACGAGCTCGAGCGGAGCACCCGCGTCGGGCCGCGATGACGTCCCGCCCTCGGCGTCGAGGGCGAACAGCCCGGGGTGCGCGATCCGCTGCAGGACGTCGTCCGCCGACGTCCGCAGCTCGAGGTCGACCGAGTAGGAGCCCGGTGCGACGAGGCCTGCCGGAATCCGCACCCGGACGCGGTAGGGGCCCTTGCCGAACACGGCCGGGCGTGGCTGCACGAGCCGGACGTACGGCCCGCGCGACGGGACCAGCGTGGCGACGCAGATGGCGGTGACGGAGCCTGTCGCCAGCTCGACGCGCGTGTCCAGCCACGCGTCTTCGTGGGCGGGCAGCACCCCGAGCGCGCGCCCGTCGAGCGCGGTGATGGCGCCGGAGAGGATGGCGGCCCGGTCGTCGAACACCCGCCGCTTGATCGGCGTGCCCGCCTGCACCATCAGATTGTCGACCGTGCTGCGAGCCTGCTCCACGGGAACGCCGGCGACGCTGGCCACGTGCGTCCAGCGGGGGCGCCCGGCTGCGTTGTCGGTCTCGGCCAGCCGCTCGGCCGCATCCACCAGGCGCAGCACCTCGTCGGCGCCCCGCTCACGCTCCAGCAACGCCAGGTAGAGCCCGTTGCGCTCGCCGGGGGCGAGCCGGCTGCGGGGAGCATCCGACACGTACGGACCGCGCAACTCTAGCCACGACCCGACCTCCCGCGGCTCGAGCCCCGCCGCCCGTCCCGCGGCCCCCGCGCCGGCCGCCCAGTCCGCATTCGCATGACTCGGCTCTTCCTCGTAGCCGGCGATGAAGAGCGCGCGCTGCTCCGCGCGCCGGTCGATCCGCAGCCGTGCGATCTCGTCCGGCGTCCCGCGCTCGACGATGCGTCCCTCCTCCATGAGGATCACGTCGTCGCAGAAGCGGCGGATCATGTCGAGGTCGTGGGAGGCGAAGACCGCCGCGAGCCCGGCCGCGCGGGCATCCTCCAGCCGGCCCAGGCACCGCTCGCGGTAGTCGGCGTCGCCGACGGTGAGGGAGTCGTCGGCCAGCAGCACGTCCGCCTCGAGGTTGAGCACGATGCCGGGGCCGAACCGCTTGCGGAGCCCGTCGGAGTAGGTGCGCAGCTTGCTGTCGAGCAGGGGCCCCACCTCGGTGAACTCGGCGATCGCGTCCATGCGCCGGTCCACCACGTGGCGCGGCACCCCGAGGAAGGTGGCCAGCAGGTAGGCGTTCTTGCGGCCGGTCAGCTCCGCCTGCAGCACCTTGGAGGCCACCATCGCGGGCGCCACGCGGCCGCGGACGATCACCGAACCCTCGGTGGGAGGCGTGACCCGGGAGAGCACGTTCAGCAGCGTGGTCTTGCCGCTGCCGTTCGGGCCGACCACACCGAGCGACGCCCCTCGCGCGAGCTCCAGCGAGACGCCCCTGAGCGCCCACACGTCCCGATCCACCGGATGCTCGGGCTCGTCCGCCTCCTCGTCCTCCTCTTCCTCGAGATCGTCGTCGTCCTCGAGATCGTCGCGGTCGCGGCCCTGGCCGTCGACCGAACGGCGCCAGAGCCACTCCGGCAGGCCCGGTGGCCGGCGCTTGGCCCCGTAGCGCTTGGAGAGGCCGCAGACCTCGATCGCGGGCTCGTCGGTGGCGTCGGACACGGGTTCGGACACAGGATCAGGGTACCGGCTCGATCCGGTCGTCCCGCCGCCCCGGCTAGACTCACGAGCGATGCAGGCGCACGCCGCGGATGCCGTGACCACGCCCGGCTCCCGGGTCATCAGCCCGCGCCCGCCGGGGGTGTTCGAGCGGCTGCGGGAGCTGTGGACGTACCGACGGCTGATCCGCTTCTTCGGACGCAGGGCCCTGGAGAAGCGCTACCTGCGCACCTGGATCGGCTGGCCGTGGATCCCGCTGCGCCCAGTCCTGGAGGTCGGCTCGCGCGCGCTGCTGTTCGGCGGGCTGCTCGGCGTCCCCTCGCAGGGCATCCCGTACCCGATCTTCCTCCTGGTGGGCATGGCCGCCTGGGAGCTCTTCGACCGCACCGCGTTCTGGGCCATGCGCAGCCTGGACATCAACAAGAGCATCCTGCGCCGGATCTACGTCCCCCGGCTCACCGTGGTGGCCGGGGCCATCGTCCCCAGCGGGATCGAGTACCTGATCTACGGGGTCATCACCGCGATCATCATGCTCGTCTACTGGCTCGGCGACGGGGTGCTGTACGCGGTGGCGGGGCCTCAGACGCTCGTGGCCCTCGCCGGGCTGGCGCTGCTGATCGCCATGGCGTACGGCATCGGCATGGTCCTGTCGGTCTACGCCGCGCAGGCACGCGACGTGCGCTTCATCTACGGCTACATCATGGGCTTCTGGCTGTTCCTCACGCCGGTCCTCTACCCCCTGAGCGCGATCCCGCCGTTCTTCCAGACGCTCGCCGACGTGAACCCCATGACCGCACCCATCGTCATGGTCAAGTACGGGTTCCTCGGGATCGGGGAGGTCACGACGACCTCGCTGATCGCCACGTTCGTCGCCATCGCGGTGTTCCTCGGCGGCGGGCTTCGCTTCTTCAACGCGGCCGAGACTCGCACCCTGGACAGCTTCTGAGCGGGCGGCGCTACCGCTTGCGCAGGACCCGTTGGGCCCGGGCGTGCCGGAAGCCGAGCGCCTCGTAGAGC
>JACCYP010000075.1 GCA_013696425.1 Thermoleophilaceae bacterium | reverse complement strand
GTCGAAGAGGCCGGGGCGGGACTTGTAGACCTTGTACTCGGGCGGGTCGCCTGAAGGCGGCCGCCCCTGAGGGGAGTCACTCACCAGCGTGTGTATACCGTCCCGCCATGGCACGGCGACGCGTGATCGGGATCGATGCGGGCGGCACGAAGCTGCTCGGCGGCGTGGTCGACGGCGACTTGATGGTCGAGCACAGGGTCCATCGCCTGTGGCGCGGGGAGGACCGGCGCGAGGTGATCGACGTGATGGCCGACGCCGCCGGCGAGGCGCGTGCGGGCGCCTCCGACGTGGCCGCCGTGGGTTTCGGGATCCCCGCCCAGGTCGACTTCGCGCGCGGGGTGGCGCTCGCTTCGAACCACCTGCCGCTTAACGGTGTGGCGTTCCGCGAGGTGATGGCCGAGCGGCTCGGGCTGCCCGTGGCGGTCGATAACGACGCGAACGCCGCGCTGCTCGGCGAGATGCGCCACGGGGCCGCACGGGGCTCCAGCGAGGTCGCGCTGCTCACGCTCGGGACCGGGGTCGGCGGAGCGCTTGCGCTCGGTGGATCGATCTACCGAGGCCGCGATGGCATCGGCGTCGAGCTCGGCCACATCCCGATCGACCTCGATGGCCCGCCGTGCCCAGGCCGGTGCGACGGCCGCGGCTGCCTCGAAGCCTTGGTCGCCGGGCCCGCGATCGCGGCGCGGGGCGAGCGCGAGGCGCGCGAGGACTCGAGCTCTGCTCTGGCGGCCGAGCTCGCCGAGGGGCGCGCGATCACCGGCGCGCACGTCACTGAGCTCGCCCACGACGGCGACCAGGCGGCGATGCGTGCCATCACCGAAACCGGGCGCCTGCTGGGCATCGGGCTGGTGGCGATCGTGAACCTGTTCGCTCCCCAGGTGATCGTGATGGGCGGCGGGGCGATGCGCGGCGGCGACCTGTTGCTCGACCCGGCGCGCGAGGTGGTGGCGGAGCGGGCCCTCGAGCCCGCTCGCGACGAGGTACGCGTGGTGGCGGCGGAGCTCGCGGAGGAGGCCGGCATGATCGGCGCCGCCGAGCTCGCCCGCGATCTGGAGGCATCCAAGTGAGGCCGGAGGCCGAACAGCCTGATCGGAACGCGGGGCTGGATGCCCCGCGGGGGACTCTCATCGGCGCACGGCTGGTCGTCTGCCCGACGCCGATCGGAAACCTCGAGGACATCACGCTGCGCGTGCTCTCGGCCCTGCGCGAGGCCGACGTGGTGGCCTGCGAGGACACGCGCCGCACGCGCGTGCTGCTCGACCGCTACGGCGTCAGCGCCAAGCTCGTCTCCTACCACGAGCACAACGAGGAGGCGCGCTCGGGCGAGCTGGTCGAGCAGATGCTGGCCGGGTCGGTGGTGGCGCTCGTCTCGGACGCGGGCATGCCGCTCGTGTCAGACCCCGGCTACGTGCTCGTGCGCGCGTGCGTGGCCGCCGGGCTCGAGGTGGAGGTGCTGCCCGGACCGTCGGCCGCGATCGCTGCGCTCGTCGCCTCGGCGCTGCCATCGGACTCCTGGCGCTTCGCAGGCTTCCTCCCGCGCAAGAAGGGCGAGCTGCGACGAGCGCTCGGGGAGCCGGGCGGGACACTGGTGGCCTTCGAGTCGCCAAAGCGTGTGCCCGGCACGCTCGCGCTGCTCGCCGAGCTCGATCCGGCGCGAGACGTTGCCGTGTGCCGTGAGCTCACCAAGGCCCACGAGGAGGTTGTGCGCGGGCGTGCTGCGGAGCTTGCCGCGCGGTACGACGGCAAGCCGCCGAAGGGCGAGGTCGTGCTCGTGATCGCCGGCCCGCCCGATGCCGGCGATGCGCCGACCGAGGACGCGCTCGCCGCCGTGCGGAAGCTGATCGACGCGGGGGCCAAGCCGCGCGCCGCGGCATCGGTGGTAAGCGACCTCACGGGCACGAACGCAAACGCTCTGTACCGCTCGGTCACGGGGGCGTGACTTTGCGGGGCTCCGGCCCCGCCCGCGGCGCTTTCGGACCTAGCTTCGGCGGCCATGTGCCGCCTGCTCGCCCTCCTTGCGCTCGCCGTCCTCCTCGGCGGCTGGACCTGGCCGGTCGAGGGCGAGGTGCTCAACCGCTATCGCAATGGCGCGGACCCCTACGCGCGGGGGATGCACCGTGGCATCGACGTCGCGGCGCGGCCGGGCACGCCGGTGGTGGCGGCCTCCGGAGGGTTGGTGCGCTTCGCCGGGGTTGCAGGCTCCTCCGGTCTCACCGTCTCCATGCGCACCCTGCGCTTCGACACCGCATACCTGCACCTGTCCGGCGTCTCGGTGCGCCCCGGCACACGGGTGCGTGAGGGCGCGCGGATCGGATG
>JACCYP010000062.1 GCA_013696425.1 Thermoleophilaceae bacterium | reverse complement strand
GCTGAAGCGCGCGTTCGGGGCGGAGAACCTGCGTGTCGAGCTCCAGCGCCCCTTCGAGCGCCACGACCGCCGCCGCAATCGCCAGCTCGCGAACCTCGCCGAGCGCCTCGGTGTCAGGACGGTCGCCAGCGGCAACGTGCACGTCCACTCCCGCTCGCGCTCCCGCCTTCAGGACGCGTTCGTGGCCGCCCGCCTGCGAACCACGCTCGACGAATCCGAGCCCGCCCGGCGCGGCAACTCCTCCCACGCGCTGGCCCCACCGGGCGCGATGCGCGAGCGCTTCCGCGACCACCCCGGCGCGGTCGAGGAGTCCGGCCGGCTGGCCGAGTGCCTGCGCTTCGACCTCACCGAGGACCTCGGCTACACCTACCCCGGCGCGGAGGACCCCGGCGCCGACCGCAAGCTTGCCGGGCTGTGCGCCCACCTGATGGACACACGCTTCGCCGGCCGCGCGACGCGCGCCGAAGCACAGCGCCGCCTCGACGAGGAGCTGCGGATCGTGGCCGCGCTCGGCCTCGCCGGCTTCTTCCTGCTCCACCGCGACCTGCTCGAGCTCGCGCGCGAGGTGGCGGTGGAGGTGCGCGGGGGCGACGCCGCGCGCGCCCTGTTGCCGCCGGGCCGTGGGCGTGGCTCCAGCGTGTCCTCGATCATCTGCTTCCTCACCGGCCTCTCGGGCATCGACCCGATCGAGAACGAGCTCACGCTCGGGCGCTTCCTCCACGAGGACCTGACGGCGCTGCCCGACATCGACATCGACTTCCCGCGCGACATCCGCGAGAAGCTCATCCCGCGCGTGCACGAGCGCTACGGCCACGACAAGTCGGCGCTCGTCGCATCGTTCGCCACCTACCGCGTGCGCTCCGCCATCCGCGACTTCGGCAAGGCGCTCGGGCTGCCGCCGGGTGAGGTGGAGCGCGTGGCCGGCCGCGCCGATCCCTGGGCCGGCAACGAGATCGAGGGCGAGGTGGACGCCGCGGCCGGCAGGAGCGCGCGCAACCCGCGCTGGCAGGCGCTCGTGCGGTTGGTGCGCGATGCGGCCGAGCTGCCGCGCCACGTGAGCCAGCACCCCGGCGGGATGGTGATCGCCACCCAGCCCTTGATCGACATCTGCCCCGTCCAGCCGGCGGCGATGGAGGGCCGCCAGCTCGTGCAGTGGGACAAGGAGTCCTGCCAGGACGCGGGCTTCCTGAAGATCGACCTGCTCGGCCTCGGGATGCTCTCCGCGGTCGAGCGCTGCGTGACCGAGATCGAGCGCGCCCGCGGCGAGCGGATCGACCTGACGCGGATCCCCTACGACGACAGGGCGGTGTACGAGGAGATCCAGGAAGCCGAGACGATGGGCGTGTTCCAGATCGAGAGCCGCGCGCAGATGCAGATGCTCAAGCGCACGCGGCCCGAGACGCTCGACGACCTCACCGTGCAGGTCGCGCTCGTGCGCCCCGGGCCGATCCTCGGCGGCGCCGTGCACCCCTACATCGAGCGCCGCCGGGCGCTGCGCGCCGACCCGAGCTTCCAGGTGCCCTATCCGCACCCCTCGCTCGAGCCGGTGCTGAAGGACACGCTCGGCGCGATCGTCTTCCAGGACCAGGTGATCGAGGTCGCGCAGGCGTTCGCCGGCTTCTCGGCCGGCGAGGCAGAGGGGCTGCGGCGGGCGATGAGCCGCGCCCGCTCCGAGGAGGCGATGCGCTCGTTCGAGAAGAAGTTCATCGCCGGCGGCGTCGCGCGCGGGGCTTCGCCGGAGACCGCCCAGGGGGTCTATGACCAGATCGTCGGCTTCTCCGGCTTCGGCTTCCCGAAGTCGCACTCGGCGGCGTTCGGGCTGCTCGCCTACCAGTCGACCTGGCTGCGCGTGCACTACGGCCCGGAGTTCCTCACCTCGCTGCTGAACGAGCAGCCGATGGGCTTCTACCCGCCGGACACGCTGGTGCACGAGGCGCAGCGGCGGAAGGTGCCGGTGCTGCCGCCGTCTGTGTTGAGCTCGGACGTGCTCTGTCGCACTGAGTTGACGGTTGACAGTTCACAGTTCACAGGGCGTGGCCTTGGGGTGCGGCTGGGGCTCGCCTACGTGTCCGGCGTCAAGGCCGAGGAGGTCGAGGCACTCGTCGCCGAGCGCGAGCGCCAGCCGTTCGCCTCGCTCGAGGACATGGCCTCACGCTGCCACGCCTCGCGCGGATCGCTCGAGCGGCTCGCGTGGGCCGGGGCGTGCGACGATCTCGCGGAGGGCTCACGCCGCGAGGCACTGTGGCTGCTCGGCGCGGCCGTGCCCGCCGACGGGGACCAGCTCGCGCTGCCGATCGAGCCGGGCGACGCGCCCGAGCTGCCGGAGCTCTCGCCGTGGGAGCGGATGGTGGCCGACTACGGCTCGACCAACGTGACCCTGCGCGAGCACCCGCTCGAGCTGATGCGCCCGATGCTCGGCACCGACCTGCGCTCGAGCCGCGACCTCGACGGCATGCGTCACGGCGACCGCGTGCGGGTCGCGGGGCTCGTGGTCGCGCGCCAGCGCCCGGCGACCGCGAAGGGCGTCTGCTTCATGTTGCTCGAGGACGAGTTCGGGACGGCGAACCTGATCGTGCCGCCGCCGGTTCACGATTCCTGCCGCCTGGCCGTGCGCTCCGAGCCGCTCGTGATGGGGGAGGGCCGGCTAGAGCGCCGCGAGGGCACGATCAACGTGGTGGTCGATCGCGTGAACCGCCTCGAGCGCCCCGACATGCCCGTCGGCGAGGTGCGCCACATCGAGCCGACGCGCACCTGGTCCACGGAGGAGGGCGACATGCGCGGCGTGGCACCGGCGGCGAACTCGTTTGGACGCGGGCGCAGGTAGTGACTATGCTGGCCGTCATAGTCACTCCCCAGCGAACGGAGCCGTAATGCCGCTGATCGACCTGACCTTCCCCACCGGATCCCTGCCGGACAAGCAGCAGGTGGGCGAGGAGCTGACCACCGCCTTGCTGCGCGCCGAGCGCGCGCCGGACACCGACTTCTTCCGCTCGATCACCTGGGCCTACCTGCACGAGCTTCCCGCGGAGAACGTGCTCCGCGCCGGGGCGCCGGCCGACCCGCCGGTGTTCCGCGTCGAGGCCACCGTGCCCCAGGGTGCCCTCTCGGACCGGCGCAAGCAGGAGTTCGTGGAGGCGGCCACCGCCGTCCTGAAGGACGCCGCCGGCGTGGGCGACGAGGACCTCATCCGCATCTGGGTGCTCGTGAACGAGGTGCCCGAGGGCAACTGGGGGGCGGCCGGGAACGTGATCCACTTCGAGCAGCTCCGCGAGGCGGCGAAGGCCGAGCGCGAGAAGGCCGCCGAGCCGGTGAGCTAGCGCAGGCCGGCGAGCTTCAGGTAGCCCGCGAGCGTCTTCTTGGTCCGGAAGGCCTCGCGGGAGGCCACGGCCAGCCCGCGCACGCGGCCCCGCCTCACGAGGTAGACGGTGCGCGTGTTCTTGCCGCGGCGTGTGATGAGCACGCCCTTGCCGAAGCGCTTGGTCCTCGCGCGCAGCTTGCGCGTGACCCTGTGGCCGCGCTCGACACGCCCGGCGCGGTGGCCCTGGGCGTCCGAGGCCACGAGCGCGGAGGTCCCCTCGGGCGTGTAGGCGACAGACACCTTGCGTCCCTGGTTGCGCTTGCCCTCCACGCACCACGTCCACACGCGGCCCTGGCGGGTGGCGGGCTGGCCGCTCTGGCGGAGCACGGACTCGGCGCCTGCGCGCAGGCTCACGTTGAACAGGCCCGAGGCTCTGAACTTCCCGCGCGCGGAGCGGCACCGCGGCTCGATCACGCCCACGGCGCGCTCCCAGGTCTGGAGGTAGTGCTCGGCTGAGCGCGCCATGTCGTTCTGCATCTCGCCGCCCGTGCGCCGTGTCATGTCGGCGATCCAGTCCGGCAGCATCCCGTAGTGCGCCACGCCGTCCTTGTTCAGGTCGAAGGTCCGCTCGCCGGACTTCTGCCTGTCGAGTGTGACCGCGCCGTCGAAGGACTTGTACGGGTAGGGCAGCGGGTCCTTCGCGGCGTCCGCGCGGGGCGGTGGCTGCTGCGCGAACCCGTTCTGGTCCGCGCCGAAGCCGAAGCCCCAGAGGTACTTCGTGTTGCGGAAGTTCTGCCTCGCGTAGCGCCACGACTGGATGTAGGCGTCCTGGCCGCGGCCCGTGATGGCCTTCAGGTCGAGGCCGCCGCCCGCCGAGGCGATCAGGCCGCCCACGTCGGAGATGCGCTTGTAGCCCTCGGGTGTGCTCCAGGAGTGGCTCGAGAGGACGCCCTTGTAGTCCTTCGACTCGGTCAGGTTCAGGAGCTGGCGCCGCGCGAGCACGCTCAGGTGGTCGGGGTCGATCATCATCTGCTTCTCCATCAGCCGCCTCACCAGGTGATCGCCGAGCGCGGAGAGGCCCTTCACGTTGCAGTGCGGTCCCGGCGGGTAGACGGGCGCACTGCCGCCGGGCAGGAACAGCCCGAGCGCCGCGCCGTACCCGTCGCGGCCCGAGCCCGGTGGCGTTTGCTGCGGCTTGTCGGTGTCCTCGCCGCTGCCCTCCGTGCAGGTCTGGAGATCCCAGTAGCGGTTCGTCACGACCTTGTTGCCGGTGTTCACGAGCACGCCCGCGCTGCCCGCGTCGCCCGCGACACCGCCGAAGGCGTTGTCGAACTTGTTGATGACCTCCATGCCGCGGATGCCCTGACGGTGGAGGGTGTCCAGCTGCTGGTCGATGTCGGCCTTGGTGCACTGCGGCACCTCGTCCAGCAGCTTGCAGTTGAACGGTGCCGAGGTCTCGATCCCGAGCACCACGGCCAGCTTGCCCTGGTTGATCACCCGCCGGGCCTCGAACGGGTCGCGGACGATCCGGAAGAACCCCTTGCCCGGCCCGCCGGACTGGGCGTCGATGTAGTTCTCGAGCGCGTAGATGTCGTCCATTTGGCGCCGCACGCTCGCCGCCTCGTCGCAGGAGGGGTACTTCTTCGTCGGATAGACCTTGCAGAGCGCCTCGTTCTCGACCATCAGGTTCACCACCAGGCGGACTCCGCCGAGCCAGCCGCGCTCGATCCACTTGTAGTAGGCGTATTCCTGCGTGATCGCGTCGTGCGCGGGCCAGTCCGGGAACCGCGGCCAGCCCGAGCGGTCGGCGGAGGGTTCGCGCCCGGTGTAGGCCGTCTCGGTGGTCGTGCCGTACTGGGTGTCCTGGGGGTCGGCGCATCCGCGCAGGGCGAACTCCACGCCGTAGCGGTGCCACGGCCGGCCGCAGTGGACGCTGCCGCCGAGGAATTCGAACGCCATCAGGTGCTCGTGCGCGTCGGCGTAGCCGCGGACCTCGCCGTAGGGGACCTCGCCCTGGGCAGGCGTGCCGCTCGTGCCGGTGTCGATCTCGGGGAACGTGGCACAGCCCTGCGCCGGCTCGAACGCGAACAGCTCGGCCTGGGCCGGGTCGACCAGCACCAGTTCGTCGCCGGCGAGGCCGAGTGCACGGCCGCCCGCCAGGACCTTGAAGCTCCCCGCGGCGCCCTCGACGCTCCAGTCGGCCGACTCGCCCGGCTGCGCCTCCGTGGCCGCCTTGCCGTTCGCCGAGCCCAGGTAGTCGCGCCCGCGCGTGTAGAGCAGGTAGCGCCCGAGCTCGGTGGCCTTCATGAAGAGGGGCTCGCCACTCGCGGGCGCGCCGCCGTTTGACCGGTAGCCGGTGCCCGACTTCGCGACGTAGCCGCCGCTCTTCGGCTTCATCACGAAGCAGCCGTTGGCCATCGCGTAGCGCGCGTCGTCCTGGGCGCCGGCTCCGGCGGGGGCGAGCAGCACCGCGAGCGCGGCCAGAACGGGGAGTCCCTTCCTCATCAAAGCGATTGAACCACCTATCGTCAGGCCGCGTGACCGGTTCCATCCTCGTAGGCACCTCGAGCTGGGCCGATCCCGGCTTCATCGAGGAGTGGTATCCGAAGGACCTGCCGGCGAAGGACAGGCTGTCTTGGTACGCCGAGCGCTTCGAGGCGGTCGAGGTGAACGCGAGCTTCTACGCGGTGCCCGAGAGGAAGACCGTCGAGCGCTGGGTGAGCCAGACGCCCGCCGGCTTCATCTTCGACGTGAAGCTGCATCGCCTGCTCTCGCGCCACTCAGCCGACTTGAGGTCGCTGCCGCCGGGCATCCGCGGCGAGGCGCGCACGAGCGATCGCGGCCGGGTGCAGCACACGCCCGAGCTCGAGCAGATGCTTGCGGGCGAGGTGCTGGACGCGGTCGAGCCGCTCGTCGAGAACGGTCGCTTCGGCGCGTTCCTGCTCCAGATGACGCCCGCCTTCTCGCCGAAGCGAAACGACATCGCGGAGCTCGACCCGCTTTTGCAGCGCCTCGCTCCACACCCGGTCGCGGTCGAGCTGCGCAACCGCAGCTGGGTGGATGGCGAGCAGGCGCAGCACACCTTCGCGCACCTCTCCGAGCAGGACGCGGTGTGGGTGGGCGTCGACGCTCCGCCCGGAGACCACATGACGATCATGCCGCCGGTCGATGCCGTGACCAACGAGCGGCTCGCCTACCTGCGCGCGCACGGGCGCAACACCGAGGGCTATCTGAAGGGCAAGTCGGTGGCCGAGCGCTTCGACTGGGACTACTCGGATTCAGAGCTCGGGGAGATCGCCGGCCGGGCGACGAAGCTGGCCGAGGATGCCGAGGTGGTGCACGTGTTGATGAACAACAACCGTGGCCGCGCCGCGCCCACCGACGGCCGGCGCTTCAGGAAGATCGTCGGGCAGGATCCGGGTCCGCCGGTCGAGGCGGGCCAGCAGCTGGAACTCGGCTGATCTCGGCGATCCGTTAGGAGCGGACCTGGAGCACGAGGATCGCGATGTCGTCGCGCGGTACGCCGCCCCAGGCTTCGATCACGGTGCTCTCGATGGTGTTGGCGATCTCGGCCGCGCTGCGGCCCGCCTGCTTGCCGACCAGCTCGACGAGGTGGTCCTGGCCGAACACCTCCTGCTCGTCGCGGCGCACTTCGATCACGCCGTCGGTGAACATCACGATCGAGTCGCCGGCCATGAGCTGCAGCCCCTGGTTGGTGAGGTCAGGGTCCGGCACGATGCCGATCAGCGTCCCGTGCTCGCCGGCGTCCTGCACACTGCCGTCGGAGCGCAGCACGAGCGGCAGCGGATGGCCCCCACTGGCCACGCAGACGTCAAGCGGCCCGCCACCGTTGAGCGCGGCGCCGGAGATGGAGGTGAACGCGACCGAGGCGAAGCGCTTGTCCGAGCGCTGGGCGAGCATCGCGTCGTTCAGCACCACGAGCGCCGCGCTCGGGCTTTCGGTCTGCATCGCGGCCGCCCGGAGCGTGTAGCGCGCGAGCGCGGTGATGGCCGCGGCCTCGGGCCCCTTGCCGCACACGTCGCCGATCACGACCGCCCAGCCCTTGTCCTCGCTGAGCTCGAAGAGGTCGTAGAAGTCGCCGCCGACCTCGTTGCCGGCCCCGGCGGCGCGGAAGCGCGCCGCGGCGTCGACGTTCGGAATCGCCGGCAGGCGCGGGGGCAGCAGGCTCTCCTGGAGCGTTCGCGCGATGTGCGCGCGCTCGGTGTAGAGGCGCGCGTTCTGCACCGCGAGCCCGGCACGGTGGCCGACCTCGACGGCCAGCGCCAGGTCGCTGTCGTCGAAGCGGCGGGACTCGGCCACCATCGTGATCGTCCCGAGCACGCCCTCGGGCGAATCGACCGGCACGATCATCGCCGAGCGCATGCCGAGCTCGACGATCATTCGGTAGTGCTCCTCGTCCACCGAGCTCTGGCGGAGCATCTCTTCGGGGATCTCGGGGTAGATCTCGGGTTCGCCCGTTCGCCGTACCTGCGGGGCGCCGGTCGGCGAGTTCTGGTCCGGCGGGTAGCGCTCACGCAGCTCGTGGGCGAGCGCGATCTTGCGCGGGTCCTGGTGCTCGAGCGCGACCTGCTGGAGCTCGCCGCGCTCGTCCATCAGCTCGACGGCGCACCAGTCCGAGAGCCGAGGGACGGCGAGCGAGGCCACGCGTCGCAGGGTCGTCTCGTAGTCGAGCGTGGTCGAGAGGAGCTTCGACGCCTCGGAGAGGAAGCGCTGGGACTCCTCGCGGCGCATCTGGTCGGTCACGTCCTCGAAGATGTTGATCGCCATCAGCACCCCGCCGTCGGAGCCGAAGATCGGCCGCGCCTTCACCACCGACCAGCGTTCCTCGCCTGTCGCGAGCACGCGGAAGCGCAGCGTCACGTCCGGGGGCTCGTCGCCCGCCAGCGCGTGGCGGCCGGGAAGATCCTCGACGGCGAACGCCCGCCCCTGTGGGGTGAACATCTCGAAGCGGCCCATGATCTCCGCGGGCTCCGCCGCCAGCAACTCGGCGGGATCCTCGAAGCCGAGCACGCCTACGGCGGCGTCGTTCGCGTACACGAGCCGGCCGTCCGGTGCCTGCGCGGTCACGCCGTCGGCGACGCCCTGGAGGATGATCTCGAGCTGGTCGCGTGAGCGCCGCAGCTCGTCGTCGGCCTGCTTGCGCGCGGTGATGTCGCGCATCTGTCCGCTGAACAGCGGCGGCTCGGTGCCCTCGATGCGCGTGACCGTCAGCTCGACGGGAAACTCCGAGCCGCTCTTGCGCATGCCGGTGAGCTCGAGCAGCTGGTCGAACACCACGCCCTCACCCGTGCTCATGAACTTGGAGAGGCCTTCGCGATGGGCCTCCCGCAGGCTCGGCGGGACGATCAGCTCGGCCAGCTCGGCCCCCACCGCCTCGTCGGTGGAGTACCCGAAGGTGGCGACGGCCGCGGGGTTGAAGTCGACCACCGTGCCGTTGTGGTCCATCGTCACGATCGCGTCGAGCGCGCCGCTCAGGATCGCGGCCTTCATCGACTCCGACTCGCGCACGTCGACGTCGGCCTGCCGACGCTCGATGAACTGCCCGATCTGGCGGCCGAACGCGGCCATCATCTCGAGCATCTCGGGATCCGGATCGCGGCGTTCGGTGCTGTAGACCTCGATCACGCCGAGCGTGCCCCGCTGGCCGGAGATCGGGAAGCCGGCCGCCGTCTGTACACCGTGCTCGAGCGCGGCCGCCTTGCGCACGAAGTTCGTTTCTGCCTGCAGGTCTGCGATCCACCGCGCCTGGCCGCGCTCCCAGACCGAGCCGGGGAGTCCCTCCCCGCGCCGAAGCCTCGTGGCCCGGGTGACCTTTTCGAAGCCCTCGATGCCGGAATCGGCTGTCCACGTCTGGGCGGGCACGACCTCGCCCCGGCGCCGGTCGACCTCCCAGATCGCACCGCCGACCCAGCCGAGCGGCGGCGCCACCTCGGGGAGCAGGCGCGGGGTCGCGGCGGCGAGCGTCTCGGCCTCGGCGAGGATCCGCGCCACGGCGTGCTGGGCCGCGAGGAAGCGGGTGGCGACCTCGCGCTGGGAGCGGGCCCGGGCGATCAGAAGGGCCAGCCCGGAGCCGACGATCACGGTCGCCACGCGCGAGAGGTGGTCGCCGGTCGCGAAGTTCATGTCGGGAATGCCCACGGCTATGGCGAAGGCAATCGCCACCGCGGCGATGACGCCCGTGGCGGCGACGCTGGAGCGCAGCGAGGCCACCAGCGGTCCGATGATCAGCAGCCCCACGAGCAGGGCGCTGCCGCCGACGACTATGTCGGCGAGCGCGACCAGCAGGGTCAGGGCCAGTGCGAAAACCATCCATTGGGCGGGCTGTCGCGTCGTGTGCAGAGTCTCTCCCTTGAGCGAGACTACTCCCGCATGGCCGAGCGAACGCCAACGGGAGTTCTCCTCGTGCGCGCGGACAATCCGTCTCCGCTCACACTGGACGGGACGAATACGTGGCTCGCCGCCGGGTGGGTCGTCGATCCCGGTCCCGCCGACCCAGTCCATCTCGACGCGATCCTCGCCGCCGGCCCGATCGAGGGGATCGTGCTCACCCATTCCCACGCCGACCATTCGGAGGGCGCTCCCGCGCTTGCGGAGCGGGCGGGGGGCGTGCCGGTCGTGCTACCGGAGGGCGATGGGCCGGCCGGCCCGTTTGAGGCGATCGCCACCCCGGGGCACGCCGCGGACCACGTGTGCCTGCTGCTCGGGCGTGTGTGCTTCTCGGGCGACACGGTGCTCGGCGCCGGCAGCGTGTTCATCTCACCGGGCGAGGGCTCGCTCGGCGCCTACCTCGACTCGCTGCGCCGCCTGCGCGCGTTCGAGCTCGACGCGATCTGCCCCGGCCACGGCCCGGTGGTGTGGGACCCGGCGGCGAAGCTCGACGAGTACATCGCCCACCGGCTCGAACGCGAGCAGCGGCTCGTGGCGGCGCTCGGGCAAGGGTTGCGCGACGCGGACGAGCTGCTCGACAGCGCCTGGGCGGACGCGCCCGGGCACCTGCGCGCGGCGGCCATGCTCACGATGCAGGCCCACCTCCAGAAGCTCGCCGAGGAGCGGAGGTTGCCCGCGGATCTATTCCTGAGCGCTTTGGGTGTTCCAGAACAGGACGGGCCCATCGCCGGCTGACCCCGCGCGCAGGGCGGCCATCGCCTTGCCGGTGTAGACCGGGTCGAGCTCGAGACCGGCCGCGGCGGCCTCCTCGATCGCCGCACCGGCCTCGGGGGTGGCGTGGCCATAGCCCGCGCCCATGAAGCCCGTGACCACCTCGAGCGGCGCGAGCGGCGCGCCGTCCTGGCCGATCAGCTTCTGGCTGCGTCGCGCGAGCTTGGTGATGGTCGCGTGGGTGAGCTTGATCTTGTCGTTCACGAGCACCGCCACCACGCGCGTGTTCGCCAGGCCCGCCAGCGGCAGCCCCGCGGCGAGCCCGGCAGCGGTGCCGCCGGAGCCGAGCGCCATCACGATTGCCGCGGGCGCTGGCAGCTCGCCGGCATCGACCTGGTCGGCAAGCTCAAACGCGGCCTCCACGAAGCCCAGTGCGCCCACCGGGGAGGAGCCCCCGGTGGGCAGCACGTAGGGGCGTCCGGTGCGCAGGTAGATCCACGGGAACGCGAACGCAGTGCGCGGCACGCTGCGGGTGATGTACACCCGCGCACCGCTCGCGCCGATGCGCTCGAGCTGCGCCTCGACGTGCGCGTCGCGCGGCTGGTCGACAAGCGCGAGCACGCACGCCATCCCGCGCTCGCGCGCGTAGAGCGCTGTCGCCAGGCCGTGGTTGGTGCCAAGGCCGCCGAAGGTGAGGATCGAGCGCTTCCCGCGCTGCTCGGCGTCCGCCAGGATCCACTCGAGCTTGCGCGGCTTGTTGCCGCCCCACAGCGGCGCGGAGTGGGAGTCGTCCTTCACCCAGGCGCCGAGGGCCGGCACCTCCCGCACGGGGGTCGGCAGGTCGCACAGCCGGGCGCGGGGCAGCGCTGCGAGGCGCTCGCGGGGATTCACACCGCGAGCGTATTCTCCCGAGCCGCATGAGCCTCATTCATCGCGAACGGCCCGTGGAGGATCCGGCGGGCCTGCTCGTCCTCCACCACGGCCGGAACGACCTGCTCGGGCTGGCCGATGCGCTTGATCCGGCGCGCCGCTTCCACGTGGTGACGCCACGTGCGCCGCTGCAGATTCCGGGGTGGCCAGGCAACCACTGGTACGTCGTGCCGCGTGTGGGCTACCCCGACCACGACACCTTCCACGCGGCCTACCGCGACCTGGCCGAGCGGGATCGCCGGAGGCGAGTGCGGGCCGTGGCGCCTAGGCCGGAACCGGCGCCGGAGTGCCCGCGCGAACGAACTCGAGCCCCTCGTCCTCGACGGGCCCGTGGCGCAAGAGGCGGATGTCGCGCGGGTAGTTCTGGTGCAGCCGCCAGGGCGCGTGCTCGCCCTGGCGGGGGAACTGATCGATCGAGCGCAGCACGTAGCCCGACTTGAGATCGATGAACGGGATGTCGGGCAGCGTCGGTTCGGGCCAGCGTGGGGTGACCTGGCTGTAGCCGTGGGCGTACATGTGGTTGAGCACCCGGCAGACGTACTCGCAGGTGAGGTCGGCCTTGAGCGTCCAAGATGCGTTCGTGTAGCCCAGCGTGATCGCGAAGTTGGGGATGCCGCTGTACATGATCCCCTTGTAGCCCACGGTTTTCGGCATCTCGACCGGGTCGCCGTCGACCACGATCTCCATGCCGCCCGCCGCCAGCAGGTTGAGGCCCGTCGCGGTCACCACGATGTCCGCGTCGAGCTCGGCGCCGGACTCGAGCGCGAGGCCCGTCTCGGTGAAGCCGGCGATCCGGTCGGTGGCGATCGAAACCGTGCCCTTGCGGATCGCCCGGAAGAGATCGCCGTCCGGCACGAGGCAGATGCGCTGGTCCCACGGGTCGTACCGCGGCGTGAAGTGGGGGTCGGCGTATCCCGCCGGCAGGGCCTTCTCGGCCTCCTTCGTGATCACCTTGCGCACGAACCCGGGCAGCCGGCGGCTGAGCGCGAAGGTGACCTGGGTGAAGAGAACGTTCTTCCAGCGCAGCAGCGCGTAGGCTCGCTTCTTGGAGAGCTTGCGCTGCAGGAAGGCGGCCACCGGGTCGCGGGCGGGAAGCGCGACCATGTAGCTCGGCGAGCGCTGGAGCATCGTCACGTGCTCCGCCCGCTCGGCCATCGCGGGCACGATCGTGGCCGCCGTGGCTCCGCTGCCGATCACCACCACGCGCTTGCCGTCGTAGTCGATGTCTTCGGGCCAGTGCTGGGGGTCGACGATCGGGCCGGCGAAGCGCTCGGTGCCCTCGAACTCAGGCATGTAGCTGCCCTCGTAGCTGTAGTAGCCCGTGCAGAGGAAGAGGAATCCGCAGGTGAGCTGCGTGGTCTCCCCGTCCGGGCCCTCGGCGTCGACGGTCCAGCGCGTCTCCTCGCCCGACCATTCGGCCCGCACGACGCGCTTGCCAAAGCGCACATCGCGGTCCACACCGTGCTCGCGTGCCGTGTCGCGGACGTAGTCGAGGATCGCCGGGCCGTCGGCGATCGCCTCCGCCTGCTCCCAGGGCTGGAAGGAGTAGCCGAGGGTGAACATGTCCGAGTCCGAGCGGATGCCGGGGTAGCGGAACAGGTCCCACGTGCCGCCGGTCGCCTCGCGCGCCTCGAGGATCGCGAACGACTTCCGAGGGCACTTCTCCTTCAGGTGGCACGCGGCGCCGATGCCCGAAAGCCCGGCGCCGACTATCAGGACGTCTAGGTGCTCAGAGGTGCTCACCGGTACTCCTCGTGGCCGAGTTGCACCAGCCAGCTTCGCAGCACCTGGTGCAGGGTGCCCGCCCCGATCACCCCCTCGGCGGGATAGGCCAGATCCGCGGGGTGCAGCACGAACGGGAAGGACTGGCTTCCGCCCATCCCGCCGTGGGAGCCGACCAGCTCCTCGAAGGCCGCCACCTCGCGGGTCTCGGGCCACCAGGTGCTGTTGAGGACGAGGTCGGGGCAGTTCGAGAACCCGTCGGTGCGCGCGACGTGCGCTGCCGCGCCGGGGCCGAAGGGGGCGAGGGGATCCACGCCGTCCACGTGCCCGTCGCTCAGGCGGTGCCGCCCCGCGCCGCCGAGCACCACTGCGCCGTCGCTCTCGGAGCGGACGAGCACGAAGCCGACGCCGGGATGGGTGCGCAGGGCCTCGATCAGCCCCGGGCGGTCGCGTTCGATCTGCTCGAGGCTCACGCGGCCCGGATCGCGCGGGAAGGAGATCAGCCCGAGGTTGCCCGACGCCATCACCACCACCTCCGGGATCTCCTCGGAGCCGGGCTCGATCTCCCTCTGGGCCTCCTCGCGGCGCCCGTGCGCGGAGCGGGCGGCGCGGCGGCGCCCCGGGGGACGATGTGGGTGCTGCGGCGGACCAGGGCTCGACCTCGTTCTTCTTCGCGGCAGCGCCGGTCACAGCACCACCACCACCGCCTCCGCCCGTGGACCCGCCCGTTCCGGGCGGAGACGGCGGGACCGCGCCGCCGTTCTTCCCGCCGCCCGTGTCGGGACCCGTCACCACCCGTCCGCCGACCACGTCCAATCCCGATCTCGAGAGCGAAATCGAGCCGATCTCGGCCGGCAAGGCGGTCAGCAACCCGGATGGCAGCGCGACCCTGACGATCGGGTGCCCCGGCCCGGGTACCCTCTCGGCCACCGGCACGAGCGGCTCCGGGGCGAGCGCGAAGAAGCTGGTTGTGCTCGCGAGCGGCAAGGCCACGGCGAAGAAGGCCGGGCCCGTGAAGCTCGTCCTCAAGCCGACGCCGGCGGGCAAGAAGATCCTCAAGAAGAAGGGCAAGCTCTCGCTCACCGTAAAGGTCACCTTCAAGCCGAAGAGCGGCGGATCGACCACGAAGACGCTGAAGGTGAAGCTCAAGCGCAAGAAGTAGGCCGTCCGGCGCGAGATCCAGGCCGCTTCTTGGCTCGCGCCCTGTGATCTCCACCCACCAGTTCAAGAACGGGAACCACTCAAGCGCGTGACGCTCAGGGTGAAGCAGAAGAAGGGCGCGAAGCCCGCCGCCGCGACCGCGGCGCTGCTGGCCGAGTCTGACCCGTCGCGGCGCTGAGGGTGCGCGCTTCGGGCCGCGCTGCCGGCGGCGGCCCTACGCTTGGGGTATGCCGGCGTCCAGCTCACGGGAGTTCTTGACGGAGCACCCTCCGCCCGACTCGGCCTTCAAGCAGACCCTCGCCGCGGTGGCCGGCAGGGTGCGCGCGGGCGAGGACGTTCGGTTTGCGAGCCGTGAGCTCCTCGACGAGTTCGGCCTGCTGCCGCGCCGCGACCTCCGCGCGCGGGCCCTCCACCCGAGTCCGCAGCTCACCGGTGACGATCGGGCGGACGCCTACCTGGGTGCCCTCGCCGAGCACCTCGCGCTCGCGGCCGGCCTGCAGGTGCCGAGCTGGGCGCTGGAGCCAGGGCGGTTCCTCGAGCGCTTCTGGTTCGTAAGCGAGGTGCCGGGCTTCAGGGCGCTCGCCCTCGCGCAGTCGCCTGCGGCATTTCGCAGACGCGGCATCTTCATCTCCGAGGGCGCGCTCCGGCGCGTCTGAGCAATGGACCGGGCCGAGATCGTGGCGGCGCTCACGGCGCTCGGAGAGTCGCTCGAGCGGCGCGGCGTGACCGGTGAGATGTACGTGGTCGGCGGCGCTGCGATCGCGCTCGCTTACGACGCGCGGCGTTCCACGCGCGACATCGACGCCGTGTTCGAGCCCAAGGCCGTGGTCTATGAGGCGGCCGTCGAGATCGCCGAGCGGCTCTCGCTTCCGCCCGGGTGGCTCAACGACGCCGTCAAGGGTTTCCTCGCGGGCGATGATCCGGAGGCGGCGCCGGTGCTCGAGGTGCCCGGGCTCCGCTGCCTGGCCGCATCCCCGCGCATGCTGCTGGCCCTGAAGGTGCTCGCCCACCGTGTGGGTGAGGACGAGGATGACGTGCGCCTCCTTGCCGGCGAGCTCGGCATCGCCACGGCTGAGGAGGTCGTCGCGCTCAGCGAGGACGTGTTCGGCGACCGCCTCGACGCCGCGGCGCGGTTCTTCGTCGAAGAGTTGTTCGGCACTACCCTCTAGCGCCGTGATCTCCACCAACCAGTTCAAGAACGGCAACCACATCGAGGTCGACGGCGTGGTCTTCAAGGTTGTCGACTTCCAGCACGTGAAGCCGGGCAAGGGGCCCGCCTTCGTGCGGACGAAGCTCAAGCGCTCGACCGACGGCGCCGTGATCGACAAGACCTTTCGCGCCGGGGAGAAGTTCCGCGCCGTGCACAACGAGGTCCGCAAGATGCAGTTCCTCTACGCGGACGGCACCGACGCGCACTTCATGGACGTGAACAACTACGAGCAGTTCACGATTCCGGAGGCGACGCTCAAGGACTCGCTCCAGTGGGTCCGGCCGAGCGAGGAGATCGAGTTGCTCTACATCGACGACTCACCCAGCGACATCCAGCTGCCGGCCTCCGTCGAGATGGAGGTCACCGAGACCGAGCCCGGATTGCGCGGCGACACCGCCTCGGGCGGCGGCGACAAGCCGGCCACGCTCGAGTCGGGCGTGCAGGTGAAGGTGCCGCTGTTCGTGAACGTAGGGGACCGCGTGAAGGTCGACACCCGCACGGGCGACTACATGTCGCGCGTGTAGTCACGCTCGCGTAGCGGACTCTTCACGCCGGAGTCTGGATCCGTAACGCGCCCTTTCTCAAGCTGCGGGCATGGGCCGAAAGCAGAACTACCTCGGTGAGCTGAAGTACCCGGACGAGCCAAGCTGGGACCCCCTCAAGGTGGCGGCGGGTGCGATGGTCTGCCCGCACTTCCGCTGGATATGTGAGGTCGAGCTGGAGGACGGCCGCATGCTGCAGGTCTACAGGGCGAAGGAGACGCGCCGGTACATCCACCTCGATGAAGACGGTCGGCTGTGGACGGCGCGGCGGGACGGAAAGTTCTGCCTGTCGTACTACGGCACTCGCATAGAGGACGCAGTCCTCTGCCCGCGGTTCGGCGAGCGGGTCGAGTCCTCGTACCGTTCGTACGACGACACCCCGTTCTAGTGCCCAAGAAGTACGGTGAGGTTCGGAGGATGCTCGTCCGAGCGGGGTGGCACCGTGCTCGGCAGAAGGGCTCTCATCAGATGTGGCGCGACTCCACGGGAACCCGGTCGGTGATCGTTTCGGGGAAGGATTCGCAAACCGTGCCCGCAGGTACCCTCTCAGAGATGCGGAGACGGACCGGCATGGAGGACATGCGATGAAGGACTACCTCGTGATCTACGAGCAGGCTGAAGATGGTGGCTGGGGCGCGCATTCGCCCGATGTCGAAGGTGTCTATGCGCTGGGCGATACGCGGGACGAAGTCGAGCGGCGGATGGCCGGAGCGCTGCAGTTCCACTTCGAGATCCTTCGCGAAGAGGGCAAGGCCATTCCCGAGCCCCACACATCTGCTGGCCACGTGGCCGCTTGAGCCGCTCCGATCAGCGCCGCGCCGCCGTGGTGGCCCTCTACCAGCATGATGTCACCGGGCGCCCGGTGACCGAGCTCATCCCGCGTGACGCCTCGCATCTCACGCTCGGGCTGATCGAGGGCGTCGAGGAGCATCAGGACGAGCTCGACGGCGTGATCGAGCGCCACTCCCAGGGCTGGACGCTCGACCGCATCGCCGCCCTCGAGCGCAACATCATGCGCGTGGCGCTCCTCGAGCTGCTGCACCGCACCGACGTGCCGATGGAGGTGGCGATCGACGAGGCCGTCGAGGCGGCCAAGGAGCTCTGCTCGGCCGAGGCGCCCGCCTTCGTGAACGGCATCCTCGGCGCAGCGGCACGGGAGCATGCACGCGCATGAGCGCCCTGGACGACATCGCCCACGAGCTCGGCGTCGTGGCCGAGCAGCTGCGCGCAGGGGAGAACACGCCCGAGGAGGCCGCCGCGCTCGTCGAGCGCTGCGCCGAGCTTGCCGCCACCGCCGGCCAGGAGCTCGAGCGCGAGGCGCGCGAGGCGCGCTCGGAATCCCCGGGGCAGGAGAGACTCCTATAGGCGAGTACCCCGTCGCGCTCCAGCGGCGGGTGGATGAGTACCTCGCGGAATTGCGGTTCGCACCGGATGGCGTGGCAGCCGGCCTCGAGGAGGCCATGCGCTACTCGCTGCTCGCGGGCGGCAAGCGGATCCGGCCCGTGCTCTGCCTCGCCACGGCCGAGGCGCTCGGCCGCGAGCACGACCATGTGCTCCCGCTGGCCGCCTCGCTCGAGCTCATCCACACCTACTCGCTGATCCACGACGACCTGCCCGCGATGGACGACGACGACCTGCGCCGCGGCCAGCCGACCTCGCACAAGCGCTACGGCGAGGACGTTGCCATCCTCGCGGGCGACGGGCTCTTCGCCGAGGCCATCTGTCTGGTGATCGAGCGTCAGGACGGTCCGCCCGAGCGCGTGCTGGCCGCGCTCGGCGAGGTGGTGGGCGCGATCGGTGTGAGCGGCATGGTCGGGGGGCAGTACCTCGACGTGAAGGGGGAGTGGGAGGACCTCCGCCAGCTGCACGAGCGCAAGACCGGGCGGCTGATCGGAGCCTCGATCACGTGCGTATTGAAGCTAGGAGACACAAACGAACGTGCCACACTTGCTTTCGGCCGGTTCGCTGCTGAACTGGGCGTCCTCTTCCAGATCGTCGACGACATCCTCGACGTGACCGGTGATGAGGAGGCCCTCGGGAAGCCGCCCCGGTCGGACGAGCGCCACGACAAGCGCACCTACGTCAGTGAGTACGGCCTCGAGCGCGCGAAGGATCTCGCCCGGGAGTCGCACGAGAAGGCGACGGCGGCGCTTGACGAGGCGGACATGGACACGGCCACGCTCGAAGCAATAACGGACTACATCCTCACCCGCAGCTCATGAGCCACCTCGACAAGATCGACAAGCCCCAGGACCTCCACTCGCTGAACGAGGCGGAGCTCCAGGAGGTCGCCCAGGAGGTGCGCGAGCTGATCATCGACACGATCGGTGAGATCGGCGGCCACTTCGGCGCGAACCTCGGCACCTGCGAGCTGGCCACCGCGATCCACTCGCTGCTCGACTCGCCGAAGGACAAGGTGCTCTGGGACGTCGGCCACCAGGCCTACCCGCACAAGGTGCTCACCGGCCGCCGCGACCAGCTCTCGACCATCCGCAAGTACGGCGGGCTCGCCCCGTTCTGCTCGGTCTTCGAATCCGAGCACGACATCATGGGCGCCGGCCACGCCTCGACCTCGATCTCCTACGCGGTCGGCCTCAAGGAGGCCATGCGCCGCGGGGTGGGCGAGGACGGCAAGGTGGTGGCGGTGATCGGCGACGGCGCGCTCACCGGGGGCGTGGCCTTTGAGGCGCTGCACAACGCCGGCGGCCTCGGCGAGCCGATCGTGATCGTGCTGAACGACAACGGCATGTCGATCGCCCCGAACGTCGGCGCGCTCTCGCGCTACTTCAACCGCATCCGCCTCGACCCGAAGCTCTACCACGCGCGCGAGGGCATCGAATCCCGGCTCACGAAGCTGCCCGCCGGCATCGGCCCGCGCATGGAGCGCTTCGGCCCGATCTTCAAGGAGTCGATGAAGGCCTACTGGGCGCCCGGGCTGATCTTCGAGGAGCTCGACCTCGCCTACATGGGCGTCATCGACGGCCACGACGTTAAGGCGCTGCGCAAGGCGCTGGCCGCCGCCCTGGAGGCCGACCGCCCGGTGGTCGTGCACGTCTCGACGGTCAAGGGCAAGGGTTTCGCTCCCGCCGAGGAGGGCGGCCTCGAGGGCATGGAGAAGTGGCACGCCGCGAAGCCCGCTTCGATAGTCGCCCGCCGCCCCTCCGAGCCGGTAGCGAAGCCGGCCACGCCGGGCCCGCCGCAGTACACGAAGGTGTTCGGCGAGGCTTTGGTCGAGGAATGCAAGCGCGACGAGCGGATCGTCGGCATCACGGCCGCCATGAATTCCGGCACCGGCCTCGACATCCTCCAGAAGCAGCTGCCCGACCGTTACTACGACGTCGGCATCGCCGAGCAGCACGCGGTGCTGTTCGCGGCCGGCCTCGCACTCCAGGGCGCGAAGCCGGTGTGCGCGATCTACTCGACCTTCCTGCAGCGCGCGTTCGACCAGATCGTGCACGACGTCTGCCTCCAGAACCTCGACGTGGTGTTCGCGATGGATCGCGCGGGACTCGTGGGCGACGACGGCCCGACCCACCACGGCGCCTTCGACATCGCCTACCTGCGGTCGCTGCCGAACATGGTGCTGATGGCCCCGCGCGACGAGGCGATGCTCGTGCGCATGCTGCGCACCTCGGTGCTCCACAACGGCCCGGTGGCGCTGCGCTACCCGCGCGGCGAGGCCTGCGGCGCGCCCATCCCGAGCAAGCCCGAGCCGGTGGAGATCGGCCGCGGTGAGATCCTCCGCGAGGGCTCGCGTGTCGCGATGCTCGGCTACGGCCTCGGCGTACAGCTCGCCCTCGACGCCGCCGGCCACCTCGAGGAGCACGGCCTCGACGTGACCGTGGCCGACGCCCGTTTCTGCAAGCCCCTCGACGAGGAGCTTCTGTCGGTTCTCGCCGCCGACCACGACCTGCTCGTGACCGTCGAGGATGGCGTATTGCAGGGCGGCTTCGGCTCAGCCGTGCTCGAGTCGCTCGCCGACCGCGACCTCGGCGGCGCCACCCGGGTATTGCGCCTCGGCCTGCCGGACTCCTATGTGACGCACGGCAAGCCCACACTGCTGCGCGAGGAGGTGGGCCTCGACCCCGAGTCGATCGCCCGCCGCGTGACCGAGGCCGTGGCCAGCCGCGAGCTGGTCTAGTCCCGGCCGCGCCCTCTCTCAGGCGTCCCCGAGCTGTTCTAGCCGCGTCGCGCGGCCCTCGCGGATCGTCCAGCGGTGCTTCAGCAGTGCCACCACGACCACCCCGCTCTCCTGGCCGCGGTGGGTCACCCGGAGTGTCGCGACCAGATCCTCGCCGTCCTGCTCGATCGACTCGGGCTGGTAGCGCGAGGTACCCCAGACTTCGAACAGCTCGCTGAGTAGCTCCCGTACTTCCGCGTGGCCCCGGGCCGTGCGGGCGCCGGGGAGCTGCTGCGGCTCGATCCACTCGATCTCGGGGTGGAGGAACGCGAGCACGGTGTCGATGTCGCGCCTGTTGAAGGCTTCGTAGCCCTCCCGTAAAGCCCGTTCGTTGCGCGTCATGGCGGCATTATCCCGCCCGACCGACCCCGGAAAAACAAGCGACCCGCCGGGATGGTGGCGGGCCGCTCGAGGGAGGAGTGATGCGTATGTGGTACTTCGATGCTGCGATCTATGCGAGAAGATTCAGGCCCGGATGGGGCTGTACCGCGTGTTCGTGGTGAGGAGCACCTCGACCAGCGCGACCACGGCGAGTACGCCGAAGGCGATGGGATCGCCTGCGATGCCGAGGGCCACGGCGCCGAGGCCGATACTGAGGGCCAGACCGAAGTCGTAGGCGTGGTGGGCTCTCAACGGCAGCGAGCCGCGCTCACCGGAGTCCGCGACCGTGAGGGCCAGGCCGACGAGGGCGGCGCCGAGCACGATGGCCGAGATCATCCCGGCGGGACCGAACGCGAACACGAAGGGAGAGGCCATCAGGGCCACGCCGGTGGCGAGCTCGACTGCTGCATGTACTGGCAGCGGGATCACCCTGGAGAGAGTCATGGCAACGAGGGTTACAACTAACTGCCTCCCCTTGTGTGAGGCCGGTCACGGATACGTTGCGCCGGGCTCGACCTCGTCCGGATTTGGTGCGACTGAAACGCGATACGGGGTAGGCTCCCGGCGTGCTCACGGCCCGGCTGCGGACCAGTCTCGACAGCCTGCGCCTTTGGTTGCGCTACGCCCCCGGAGACGCCCTCGATTCCCTCCTCGGCCGTCGCGCGGCCCTAGTCCCTCCAAGGCGGCTCGCCTACGTGGGCCCGGGGGACTTCGCCTACCTCGGCCAGGAGTTTCGCCGCTACTTCGTCGAGCTTGGGGGCCTCCAACCGGGCGATCGGGTCCTCGACATCGGCTGTGGGGTCGGGCGGATGGCGATTCCGCTCATCGACTACCTCGAACCGCCCGCCCGCTTCGACGGCTTCGACGTCTCGCGCCGGATGATCCATTGGTGCCAAGAACACATCACGCCCGAACATCCGAACTTCGTCTTCGAGTGGACCGACGTCTACAACCGCCAGTACAACCCCGGTGGCTCGATCGACCCCGGTGCCTTCCGCTTCCCCGTGGACGATGGGAGCAAGGACTTCGTGTTCGCCACGTCGGTGTTCACCCACATGCGCGCGCCCGGCGTCGAGCACTACATGGCCGAGATCGCGCGGACGTTGGCTCCCGGCGGCACGTGTCTTGTCACGTTCTTCATCCTCGACGAGGTCTCGCGCGCCCATCGCCAGAGCGACGCGAGCGCTCACCACTTCGTGCACGAGCAAGACGGCTACTACAGCGCGCATCAGGTGCGGCACGAGATAGCGGTGGCATTCGATGAGGCGGAGGTTAAGGCGATGCTCGTCCGGCATGGACTCATGCTGAAGTCCATCGAGCCGGGTGGATGGTCCGGCCGACGGGGTGCGCTCTCGGCCCAGGATCTCGTGATCGCCCAGCGGGGCTAGCTACCTCCGTTGGCGTGAACTAATCCGCCGGCTCTGCGTCCCCAACTAGTCTCCGCCCCCGTGCGGTCGCGGATACGCTGCGCCGGTGCCTCGGAAGCGACTCGACGCGCTGCTGGCGGAGCGCGGCCTGTTCGAGAGCCGCACGCG
>JACCYP010000058.1 GCA_013696425.1 Thermoleophilaceae bacterium | reverse complement strand
GCTCAGCGACGTGCCGAACAGCCCGTTGCCGAGGCTGACCGTCTCCGCGCCGCCGGTGCCGATCACCTTGAGCCACTGGCCGTTGGCGTCGAAGGAGCGGGTCTCGCCGCCGAGGCCCGGCAGCGTCTTGGGGAACTCCTGGAAGACCGGACCGCTGGCGGGGAAGTTCGGGTCGGGCACGGTCTGGTTGCCGCTGGGGACCAGGACGTTGCTCGTGCAGCTCGCCAGCTCGCGCATCTCCTCGAGCAGCGGCAGGCTCTCGTCAGCGACCTTCGCGAGGTCCGGCGTGGCGGCGCGCAGGTCCTTCGAGAGGCCGCGCAGCTCGCCGGCGCCCACGAGCCCGCGGAGCTGGCGGATGAGCGGCAGCAAGGCGTCGACCGCGGGACCGGTCGAGCGGATGCCCGGCCGGGCGGCGACCGCGAAGCGGCGCACGTCGGGGAACGCCGCGTTGAGCGCGTCGAACGCGGGCATCGCGGCGCGCAGCGTGGTCGGCAGCTCCTCCACCGCGTCGCGCAGGTCGTCCTCGCGGTCGGCCAGCGCGCCGGCGGTCTCGTTGAAGTTCACGATCAGGTTCTTGAGCTGCTCGGGGCTGCGGTCCAGCGCGGCGGAGACGACGCCCTGGTCGCGGATCCAGTCGCCGAGGTCGCCCGGGCGCTCGCCGAGAAGCGCCTCCGAGACGATCGCCGAGAAGCGGTAGGCGTCGGGCTGGTGCTCGAGCGAGCGGTTGAACGCCTTGGCGCCACCGGCGAGCTCGGCGAAGTAGATCTGCTCGAAGATCTCGCGCAGGTCGCCGCGGGTGTCGCTCTTGAGCGCCTTGAGCACCTGGTCGAGCTGGACCGGGTTCGCCGTGCGCTCGACCGGGATGGTGGCGCCCTCCTCCATCTCGGGGGCCGACGGCGTCCCCGGCCGCAGCTCGACGAAGAAGTTGCCCTCGAGGAAGATGCGCGGGCGGATCTTGGCCTCCGCGTCGCGGTGGATCGGCCGGCCGTGGTCCTCGATGTCCATGGTGACCAGGGCCGCGCGGGAGCGGGGGCTCATGAGCTCGACCTTCGACACCGTGCCCACGTCGACGCCGGCGATGCGCACGGGCGAGTTGGGCTTGATGCCGCTCGAGTCGCGGAACGCCGCCTGGATCTCGTGCGGCGGGTTGAGGAACGGCACGTCCTTCGTGAACGAGAGGTACGTGGCGATCGCGATCAAGCTGATCGCAACCAGCCCGACCGTGAAGGCGGTGGAGCGGGAGCGGCGGCGGCGCATCAGCGGCCCACCCCCGGACGCGGCGGCGCGATGCCGTCCGGCTCGGACGAGAACGTCTGGCCCTCGGGCACGCGGTCGCGGCCCGTGAAGGTCGTGCCCTGGAGGCCGGGCGTGTCGGAGTCCACCACGACGTTGAAGCGCTCCGGCACGCCGTCCGCGCCGTCCTGCCCCCCGGCGAAGCGGTTGAGGTAGCCGCGCTGGCTGTCCTCGCAGTCCGCGAGCCCCTCGGAGTTGACGGCGGCGCCGTACTGCTGGGCGCGCGCCAGCACGGGATCGCCGAACAGCTCGGTCGTGGGCTCGACGACGCCCTCCGCGTTGGCGGGCTCCGCGGCGCCGAACGAGTTCAGGGTGTTGTCCTGCTCCGGCGAGTTCTTGGCCTGCACGCGCATGAGCGTGCCGGTGCGGCCGTCCTCCTCGGCGAGGTCGTCGGCGAAGCCGGTCCACCAGTAGTTCCAGTGGTTGCAGACGGTGACGTGCGGCCCGAGCCAGCGCAGCGTCGGGTTCAGCGTGTCCATCGTGGTCGTCAGGCCCTGGAGGGTGATGTTCGTGGTCGGCGAGGAGGCCAGGTCGTCCAGGCCGCGGAACGCCGTCGCGAGGTCGGCGTTGAGCTCCGTGGTCTCGGGGAGCACGTCGGTGCCGACCGCGAGCGCGTCGTTGATGGCGGGCACGCTGGTGCGCACGGCCGCCGCGCTCTCGCTGATCGCGCCGGAGATGCCGGCCAGGCGGCGCAGGAACGGCCGCTGGACGGGGAACGAGCGCAGCCCGGCGTCCAGGGTGGGCGGCGAGCCGGAGATCGTGTCGCGCAGGGCCTGCGGGTCACGCGAGAACGCCTCAAAGGTGTCGGCCATCTCGGTGAAGCCGCGGGCGAGCGTGTCCGACAGCGGCGCGCTCAGGCCGGCGGCGTCGTCGAGCTCGGTGAAGAAGCGCGCGAGCTGCGTGTCGGGATCGCTGAGCTTGCGCATCACCGGCTGGATGTCGGAGAGCAGCTCGGGCAGCGCGGCGAACGTGCGGTTCAGCGCCTGCCCGCGCCCGGCGAACGCGGCGCCGAAGGTGGCGAGGTTCACGTCGATGTTCTCGCGGGTCGGCTCGTCGAAGATCGAGAAGAACTCGTCGAGCTCCGGGGCGATCGCCTGCTCGGTGGCGGTGATCGTGGAGCCCTCGCGCAGCTCCTGGGCGGAGTCGCCTCGCACGAGCTCGACGTACTTCAGGCCGAGCGCCGACCGCGGCCGGATGAGCACGGTGGAATCGACGGGGATCGGCCCGGCGGACTGGTCGAGGCGCACCTCGAGCTCGGCCCCCGCCGTGCCCTCATCGGTGCGGATGGGGTCGATCTGCGTGATCTGGCCGATGCGGAAGCCGCCCTCGCGGACCTCGTTGCCGACGACCAGGCGGGCGGCGTCGGGTGCCTCGACCTTCAGGTCGTAGGTCGGCACGAACGGCAGCCC
>JACCYP010000057.1 GCA_013696425.1 Thermoleophilaceae bacterium | reverse complement strand
GGCCTCCGACGAGCAGCTCGAGTGGATGCCGCCCACCGACAAGTGGTCGGTGGAGAACGCCGACGTGCGCATCGCGGTCATGGCCGACGCCAACTCGCGGGAGCTCTCGGGCGTGGATCCCAAGAAGCAGGCGATGACCCAGCGGGCGCGCAAGCCGCTGATGGAGACCTCGATGAAGCGCTCCGCCGCAGGCGACTACCGGTGGTCCTTGACCCTGTTCCCAACCCACTCCTACGCGGGCGAGGCCGGCATGTCGCTGGCCCAGTACGAGGACTTCTACTACGCGGCCTGCCTCGCCACCGATGGCGACCCGGTCACCGCCTGGCTGCGCCAGTCGGACGAGGTCAAGCGCCTGGCGGAGTGGATCACGGGCAAGAGCGAGGTGCACATCAAGGGCCCCGACACCGACATCAGGCTGGGCGTCGAGGGGCGTACCTGGATCCCCTGCGTGGGCGAGCACAACATGCCCGACGGCGAGTTCTTCACCGGACCGGTCGAGGACTCCGTGAACGGCCACGTGGCGTTCTCGTTCCCGGCCACCTACGGGGGGCGCGAGGTGGCGGGCGTGAAGTTCCGCTTCGAGGACGGCAAGGTGGTCGACGCGAGCGCCGACCGCGGCGAGGAGTTCCTGCTCGAGATGCTCGACACCGACCCGGGTGCGCGCCGCCTCGGTGAGCTCGGCATCGGTACCAACTACGGCATCTCCACCGGTACCAAGGAGATTCTCCTCGACGAGAAGATCGGCGGCACCGTGCACATGGCGATCGGCATGGCCTACCCCGAGTCCGGTGGGACCAACGACTCGGCCGTGCACTGGGACATGGTCTGCGACCTGCGCCAGGGCGGGACGATCACGGTCGACGGCGAGGAGCTCCAGCGCGACGGTAAGTTCGTCGTCTGAGCGAGAGCCTTCCCATCTGGCGCGTCTATCGCGACGCGCTTGCGATCTTCCGGACCCGGTTCGGGCTGCTGCTCGCGATCGCCCTCGCGGTGGCGATGCTCCCGGCGGCGCTCGAGTACTTCCTCGACGAGGAGGTATCGGACCTCGTCTACTCGATCGTCATCACGGTGGCCTCGACGCTCACCACCGCGGTGTTCGCAGGCTGTGCGGAGGAGACGGTCCACCGCTGGAACCACGGCGAGCAGCATGCGCCCCTCCGTGAAATCCTTGGCGCGCTGCCGCCGATCCTGCTGCCGTTGATCGGCGTCGGCATCCTGCAGGCGTTCACGGTCGCGTTCGGCTTCGTGTTGCTGATCGTGCCGGGGCTGATCTTCCTCGCCTGGTTCTCGCTCGCCGGCCCGGTCGTGGTCGCGGAGCGAACCAGCCTTGTGGGGGCGCTGCGGCGCAGCCGGGAGCTCGTGCTCGGCAACACCTGGCGCGTGCTCGCCGTCGTGGTGATCGCCCTGGCGGCGGCGGCGCTCGTGGGCGGGCTCCTCTCGCTGATCGCCGGGGCACTCGACATCGACCACGAGCGCACCTTCACCCTCGCCCTCGGCGAGGCCCTGACGCTCCCGCTGGAGGGCCTCGCGCTGCCGGTCATGTACTGGCGCCTGCGCGCGATGGAGGACGGCGACCCGGCCGCAGCCTGACCCGAGGGGGGCGAACTTTCACGCAGGCGCGCTTGTACGTCCTATGGCACGTACAAGCGCGCAACAACTAACCCGACTGGTTAAAAAGCAGCATTGGGTGGTGGCGAGGCGGCAGCTGCTCGGGCTCGGCGTGTCGCGCGAGGCCATCGCGCATCGGCTGGCAAAGGGACGCCTCCATCGCCTCTACCGCGGCGTATACGCGGTGGGGAGGTCCGAGGTCAGTCAGGAAGGGCGATGGATGGCGGCCGTGCTGGCCTGCGGGCCGGGTGCCGCGTTGAGCCACTTCAGTGCCGCAGTTCTGTGGGGTATCCGTCAGGCCGGGATTCTCGAGGTGGTCGCTCCGAACGGTGCACGGCGCCGGGGGATCAAGGTGCATCGACGCAAGAACATCGAGAGCGTGATCCTCAACGGCATTCCCGTCACCACTCCCGCCCAGACGCTCGTCGACATCGCGCCTCGACTTAACCGCGGTGAGCTCGAGCGGGCGATCAACGAGGCCGACAAGCTCGATCTGATCGACCCCGCCGAGCTGCGGGCCGCCGTCGACGAGCTACCTCCGTGCCCCGGCGCCGGCATCATCCGGCGCCTGCTCGATCGGCAAACGTTCGTGCCTACCGATACGGAGCTGGAGCGGCTCTTCATCCCGCTTGCGCTCGATGCGGGGCTCGGCGTTCCGCTTACGCAGGAATGGGTGAACGGCTTCAAGGTCGACTTCTACTGGCCGGAGCTCGGTCTCGTGGTCGAGACCGACGGCGGCCGCTTTCACCGCACGCCCGCCCAGCAGACGGCGGACCGTCTCCGCGACCAGACCCACCTCGCCGCCGGACTCACGCCCGTGCGGTTCACCTGGGAGCAGGTCAAGTACGAGCGCCCGCACGTTCGGAGCGTGCTCGCGCGCGTCGCCGAGCGGCTCCGCTGAGTCGCGGTTGCGCGATTCTACGTGCCATAGGA
>JACCYP010000047.1 GCA_013696425.1 Thermoleophilaceae bacterium | reverse complement strand
CGCTGGCGGTGGCCGCCGCAGCGCCCACGGCCTCCGCGGCGGCGCTCGCGGCGGCCGAACCCGCGCGCGGGCGCTACGCGAGCCCGTTTGCGAAGGATCCCTTTGCGGTCTCCCTCGACGACAAGCTCGCAGCGCTGATCGCCGCGGACGAGGCGATGGGCATCGACCCGCGCGTGACGCTGCGCCAGGCGCGCTTTGCCGCCTACCGCGAGGAGAAGGCCTTCGCCTCGACCGAGGGCGGCGCCTGCGCGCAGACCCTCACCGAGTGTGGCGGCGGCATCTCCTGCGAGGCGGTGGCACGCGGCGAGTCCCAGACGCGTTCCTTCCCGGGCTCCCAGCACGGCGGCGTGATGCAGGCGGGCTACGAGCGCTTCGAATCCCTCGCCCTGGACGCCGAGGCGCCGCGGGTGGCCGAGGAGGCGATCGCGCTGCTCACCGCTGCGCCCTGCCCCCCGGGCCGCAGCGCCCTGATCCTCGACGGGGAGCAGACGGCGCTGCAGGTCCACGAGTCGGTCGGCCACGCCACCGAGCTCGACCGCGTGCTCGGCCGCGAGGCCTCCTACGCGGGCACGAGCTTCCTCGACCCGGCCGGGCTCGGCTCGTTCCGCTACGGCTCGGAGCTGATGAACGTGACGGCCGACGCCACCGTCGCCGGCGGCCTCGGCACCGCGGGCTGGGACGACGAGGGGGTGGCCGCCCGCGCCGAGCCGCTCGTGCGCGACGGGGTGCTCAGCGGCTTTCTCTCCTCACGCGAGACCGCGGCCGAGATCGGCCGCGCGGCCTCGGCGGGCTGCATGCGCGCGTCGGGCTTCGACCGCCAGCCGATCGTGCGGATGACGAACGTGAACCTCGAGCCCGGCGACGCCGGCTCGCTCGCCGACCTGATCGCCGACACCGACTCCGGCATCTACATGGAAACCAACCGGTCGTGGTCGATCGACAACCGCCGCCTGAACTTCCAATTCGGCACCGAGGCGGCGTGGGAGATCGAGGACGGCGAGCGCAGGCGGCTGCTGCGCAACCCGAGCTACGCGGGCGTGACGCCGGAGTTCTGGGCGAAGCTCGACGCAGTGTGCTCGCGGCCGGAGTGGCGGCTGTGGGGGGTGCTCAACTGCGGGAAGGGCGAGCCCGGCCAGGCGGTGCACGTGTCCCACGGCGCCGCACCGACGCGCTTCCGCGACGTCGAGGTCGGCGTGGCGTGAAACCGATAGAGCTGGCGGAGAGAGCGCTCGAGGCCGCGCCGCCCGGCGACGGCGCGCTCGCGCGGGTGATCTCCGAGCGCTCGCTGCTCATGCGCTTCGCCCGCTCGGCGCCGACGCAGTCGACAGCCGTCGAGGACCTGAGCGTGGAGATCACCGTGCTGCGCGACGGGCGCCTCGGCACGGCCACCACCAACGGCACCGAGCCCGGGGACCTGGCCGGGTGCGCGAAGGCAGCCGAGACCGCCGCCGAGGCGGCCGCTCGCACGGGCGCCCCCGGCGGCTATCCGGGCTTCCCCGGTGAATCGGCTCCGCGCGCCCACGACGGCTTCGACCCGGACACCGCGCGCATCGACGCCGAGGCGGGCGGGGCGGCGATGCGCGCCGCGTTCACCGCCGCCGAGCGCGCCGGTGTGGAGGCGCACGGCGTGTGGAGCGCCGGCGCAGTGGAGCACGCCCTGGTGTCCTCGGCGGGCGCGCACATGACCGACCGCGTGACCGACGCATTCATGAAGTCGACCGCCATCGCACCGGACACCGGGCGCAGCGGCTACGCAACCGGCGCCGGCATATCCACCGCCGCGATCGATGCCGAGGCCGTGGCGGAGCGCTCTTCCTCCAAGGCGGCGGCGACGGGCGATCCAGCACGCCTCGAGCCGGGCGTCTACCCCGTTGTGCTCGAGCCCGACGCGATGGGCGAGCTGCTGATGTGGCTCGGCTGGATGGCCTTCGACGGTCTCGCCTACGCCGAGGAGCGCAGCGCGGTGGCCGGGCGCCTCGGCCAGCGCGTGGTGGCGCCGGGCATCAACCTCTCCGACTCGCCCCGCTTCGCCTCCACCCTCCCCCGCGCCTTCGACGCCGAGGGCACGCCCAAGGCGCCGATCCCGCTGATCCAGGACGGCGTGGCCCACCGCGTGGCCCACGACGTGCGCAGCGCGGCGCGCGCCGGCGACGGTGCCGTCTCGACCGGTCACGCGTCGGCTCCGGGCGGCACCGAATGGGGCATCTGGCCCTCGAACCTGGTGCTCATCGGAGGCGGGGCGGCGGATTCGCAGGAGCTGTGCGCCGGCATCGAGCGCGGCATCTACGTGACGCGGCTCTGGTACGTGAACCCCGTGCGCCCGCGCGAGACGCTCGTGACGGGCGTGACCCGCGACGGCACCTTCCTGATCGAGGACGGCAGGATCACCCGGCCGCTCGAGGACATGCGGCTCACCGACTCGGTGTTCGACATGCTCGGAAGGGCGAGCGGGCTCGGCGCGGAGCCGGTACTCGTGAGCGACGGCGAGTTCTACGGCCGGCGCTTCGCGAGCGGCGTGGTGACGCCACCCGTGCGGGTGGACGCGGTGCGCTTCAGCGCCTAGTTTTCCGGGATTCGTTCGTCACTTAAGCCGCCTCCAGGCGGACTAAGTGCCCAACGAAGCCGGCGTGGTCAGCTAGGCGATCTTCAGCAGGACGATCACGTTGACCACCCAGATCAGGCTCGCGATGATGGTCATGCGGGTCAGGTTGCGCTCCGCGTAGGCGCCGCCGCCGAGTGGTCCGGCGCCGGTGCCGACGCCGAAGGCGCCCGAGAGGCCGGCGTCCTTGCCCGAGTGCAGGAGCACGAGCAGGATGATCACCACGGAGAGGACCACCTGGAGGCCCGAGAGGATTGCTTCAGCGCCCATCGCGGGAGGAGGTTAGCGACCCTCCGCCGCTCGATCGCCGCCCAGCTTGTCCATCCTCTCGAGGATCTCGACGGCCTGGGCGCGCAGCTCGCGATCGGTGCGCCGCCAGTCCTCCTCGGTGAGCTTGCCGATCCGGTGGTCGAGCTCGGCGTCGCGGATCTCGCGGTATTTCGACTCCTTGGCCGTTTCGAGCGAGGCGAGCTCCTCGTCCTCGCGGACGTCGACCTCTCCACCGCGCAGGATCGGTCGCGCAAGGATCGCCGCCACGAGCAGGGCGACCAGCACAGCGGCGAACGCGGCCTCGGGGGTCACGAAGGGGCCATCACTCAGGCGCGCGAGAGCTCACGGCCCACGCGGGCGGCGGCGATGCTGCGCGCGCGGCTGGTGCCGGCTCCGGGCCAGAGCGCGAGCAGCGCCCCGAGCACCGAGATGCCACCGCCCAACCAGATCCAGATAACGAGCGGCGAGACCAGCGTGCGGAAGGTGGCCGGAGGCGCCTCGCGCCGGTACACGTCGGCGATGGCCGCGATCACGAGCGCCTGGATGTCGCCGGAGGAGTCGGTGAAGCGGCGGTTGGCCTCGGCGATCGGCTTGTCGAGCGCGCGGATGTCGGGCTGCACGGCGAGCCAGAAGTCGCGGATGGGGCCCCAGCGCACGTCCACCTCGCTGGTGGCCTCGCCCTCGAAGAAGCGCCCGATCGCGCCGTCCTGCGCGACGTCCTGCGATGGGAAGTAGTTGCGCTGCGGGCGGACGGTGAACTCCTTGCCGCCGCGCTCGACGTTGAGCACGGCGCCGAGCGCGATCGGCGCGCCGGTGCCGCTGGCGTCGTCGCCCACGGCCGCGGTCGCGCGCTCGTAGGTGACCTTGTAGCCGCCGACCTCGGTGCTCTGCCCGGGCGAGAGCCGGGCGTCGGTCTTGCTGACGAACGCGGAGGAGGCCGCGACGCCCACGAACAGGATCGCGATTCCGACGTGCACGAGATAGCCGCCGTAGCGGCGCCGGTTGCGCCGCACGACGTTCACGAACGAGAGCACGAAGCCGTCGTCGGAGGTCACCCGCCGCGCCCCGGCCCCGCGCCAGAGCTCCTGGCCGGCGACCGTGAGCGTGAACACCGCCAGCACGAACATCACGAGCGAGAGCACGCTGTCCTCGGCGGGGGTGAAGGCGATCAGCACGAGCGCCCCGAGCACCACCGCCGCGAGCGGGATGGCGAAGGTGCGCTTGAGCGAGGAGGGGCTCGAGCGCCGCCAGGTGAGCGCGGGCCCGATACCGGTGAGCAGCACCAGCACGAGTGCCAGCGGCACCGTGTAGCGGTCGAACCACGGCGGGCCGACGCTCTGCTCACGCCCCGTCACGGCCTCGGAGATGAGCGGGAAGAACGTGCCCCAGAAGACGACGAAGGCGAGCCCCACGAGCACGAGGTTGTTCGCCAGGAAGAACGCCTCGCGCGAGAGGAAGGAGTCCAGGCGCGCGTCGCTGCGCAGGTACGGCAGCCGCGCCACCACAAGGCCGATCGAGCCGACGGCCGCGATCGCGATGAACGCCAGGAATGGCTTGCCGAGCGTCGACGCGCCGAAGGCGTGGATCGAGTCGAGGATGCCCGAGCGCACGAGGAAGGTGCCGAGCAGGGCGAGCAGGAACGTGGCCACGATGAGCGACACGTTCCAGACCTTCAGCATCCCGCGCTTCTCCTGGATCTGGATCGAGTGGATGAAGGCCGTGCCCGTCAGCCAGGGCAGCAGCGCCGCGTTCTCGACCGCGTCCCACGCCCAGTAGCCACCCCAGCCGAGCTCGGAGTAGCTCCACAGCGCGCCGAGGAGGACTCCGACGCCGAGGAAGGTCCAGGCGATGAGCGCGAAGCGGCGCGTGGAGCGGATCCAGCTGGCGTCGGTCCGGCGGGTGATGAGCGCGCCGATCGCGAAGGCGAACGGGATCGAGAAGCCGACGTAGCCCGAATAGAGCATCGGCGGGTGGATCATCATCGCCGGGTGGCGCAGCAGCGGGTTCAGGCCGTTGCCCTCGACCGGCACCGGCGAGAGCGCGTCGAACGGGCTCGCGTAGAAGAGCATCAGGAAGAGGAAGAACGCGGCCACGCCGCCGAGCACGGCGGCCGCGTACGGCGCGATCTCGCGGTGGCGGTGGCGGGTGGCGAACAGCACCGCGCTCGAGAAGAGTGCGAGCAGCGTGACCCAGAGCAGAAGCGAGCCCGCCTGGCTCGACCACACCGCGGTGAGCTTGTAAAAGGTGGGCGTGTCGGTCGAAGAGTTTTGCGCGACGAGCGCGAACTGGAAGTCCGAGCGCAGGTAGGCGATCTCGAGCAGCACCATCGAGGCCACCACGAGGCCGGCCACGCAGTAGATCGCGCGGCGGCCGGAGACGACCCATTGGCGCCGGTTCGTACGCGCGCCGTAGACCGAGGCGATGGCGCAATAGATGGCCGCGCCGAAGGCGACCACGAGGAGGGCGCTACCTATGCCGGGCATCGCCCGGCCCTCAGCTCTTCTTCTTCTCTTCGGTGAACTTCGACGGGCACTTGGTGACGAGCGAGTCGCGCTCGGCGGCGATCGTGCCGTTCTCGACCTTTCCGGTCACGACCACCTCGCGGCCCTCGCGGAAGGGGTCCGGGACGGTGCCCGAGTAGGCGACCGGGATCTGCGCGGTTCCCTCGCGGTCGCGGATGGCGAAGCGCAGGTCATCGCCCTCGCGCTTGACCGAGCCGTTCACGACCTTGCCGGTGACCTCATACGACTTGCCGGCGTCGGCAGAGGCGAGCACGTCGGAGGGCTCCTTCGCCTCGGTGGCGGCGCTGAAGCTCGTGTAGACCAGCGCGCCCGCCAGAAGCAGTGCCGCGCTCAGGGCGACGATCAGGCGGGTTCTGCGCTTCCGGGAGGGGTCCACCGCCCGAAAGGCTATCGGCCACCCGTGCTGGGAAGATCCGCTCCGTGACCGACCGCCCGACCCAGCAGGGACGCAAGTACGACCTCGACCGGACCACCGCGTTCAGCGATGGCGTGTTCGCGATAGCGATCACCCTGCTGGTGCTGAACGTGGAGATCGGCACGGACGAGCCGGACCTCGGCGAGGCGCTCGGCGATCTGATCCCGCAGATCTTCTCCTACGCCATCTCCTTCGCGGTGATCGGGCGCTACTGGGTGCTTCACCACCGGCTCTTCGGCGACCTCTCCTACGTCGATGGGCCACTCACCTCGATGAACCTCGTGTACCTGGCGTTCGTCGGCTTCCTGCCCTTCCCGACCGAGGTTCTCGGCGAGTACGGCGACGAGCCCCATGCGGTGGCCCTGTACGCGGCGAACACCGCGATCGTGGCCGTGCTCGGAGTGGTGATGCGGGTCTACTCGATCCACCACGGGCTGTGGGCGGGCGGTGAGGACGAGCGCGAGCACAGGCGCGAAGTGGCCCTCGCCTACCTCGCGATTCCCGCTGTCTTCCTCCTCTCCATCCCGATCGCCTTCTTGATCGCGCCGTGGGCGGGGCAGCTCTTCTGGGTCACGCTCCTGTTCGTGGGCCCGGCGCTGAACCACTTCAGTCACACGGACGACGGGTAGGGAGCGGAGCATTCGCCCCGAAGGGGTGTTCTCCATGCACATGCGTTTCCTGCGACCCGTACTCATCACCGCCCTGTTCCTGGCGGCCGCCCCGGCGGCCCAGGCCTACGACGTGACGGTGTCCGTTTCCGCTGATCCGCTTGCCGGCAAGGCCGCCACGATCACCGCGAAGGGCACCAGCGACGCGGCCCGCGATCTCTTCGTCTATGTGGAGAAGGGCGCCACGAGCTGCGCCCCCACCGCCTCTTCGCAGGACGCGCTCACAGGCCCGACGGCGATCTCGAAGCCGGTGAACGGCGCCTTCACCGAGACCGCCTCGTTCACGCCCGACGCCGCCGCCTCCTACCGCGTGTGTGCCTATATCTCCCAGGGATCGGCCGCCGTGCCCGACGCATCGGGCTTCACCTCCTTCAGCTCGCGGGCCGGCGCGACGTCGATCTCGCTGACACCGCCACCCGATCCGACCGTGGGCCAGACCGGCACGATCGCCGTGGCGGGCTCGAGCGAGCTCTCGCGGCGACTGTACGTCTACGTCCAGAAGGCCGGCCCCGACTGCGCCGCCACCGCCGGCGCACAGAACTCGCGCAGCGGTCCCTCGACCACGAACGGGCGCGCCGTCACGGGCTCGTTCACCGAGAGCGACAAGTTCAAGCCCGACGCCGTGGCCGCCTACCGCGTGTGCGCCTACCTCTCGGCCTCGCTGACGGCTGTGCCGGACACGGTCCAGACGATCGTGTTCAGCGCGCGGGCGTCCTCCTCCGGGATCCAGCTCGGGGCCAGCGGCAACCAGAACGGCTTTGGCGCAGCGGTGTCGGTGAGCGGGCGCACCGACCGCAAGCTCAAGCTCTACGTGGTCGCCCGCCGCGGGGGCGGCAGCTGCGCCTCGACGGTGCGCGCCCAGCAACGCGCCTCGCGGTCGGTGACGGTCGTGAACAACGTGTCGGTCCAGGGCGCCTACTCGCGCACCGCGAATCTCGCCACCCAGCCCGTGACCAACTACGCGCTGTGCGCGTACCTCACGAGCTCGACCACCGCGAAGCCCTCGGCTGGCGCATCGAGCAGGTTCGTGGCCACGGGCGTCCGAGCGACGCCGCTGAGGCGCCAGTCGCTCATCCGCCGTCGCGTGGTGCTCGTGTCGGTGGTCTGCGGCGAGGCCTGCACTTTGAAGGCCAGTGGCAAGGTCGCCGGCGGGCGCCTGAAGGGCGTCTCGCGCACGCTCCAGCCGTTCCGCCGCGCAACGCTGCGCCTGCGCGTGCCGAAGCGCGCGCTGCGCAGGATGCGCAGCCAGGTGCGCCGCAAGAAGACGATTCGCGCGAAGGTCTCCGTCCGCCAGGCGGGCGGCCGGACAGTCGGCATCTTGATCTTCTCCCGGAAGTAGGGCTTCCGAGGCTCGCCGCTTCGCGGCTCGTCTCGAACAGCGAGCAATGGAGGACGGGCTGGGCGGTTAGCGGTGCCCGCGAGGCGCTTGTGGCCCCACGCCACCGGTGCCCGCCCGCCCGTTTGCAGTTGTGCCCCCATGGAGGGGTTAACTGCAAACGGGCGCGCTGGCTTGGCGCATTGCCGCAACGATCGCGGAAGACGAGCACCGTCCCGAGC
>JACCYP010000040.1 GCA_013696425.1 Thermoleophilaceae bacterium | reverse complement strand
CTGCGGCGGCTGCGCGGCCTCCGCCGCGTCGCTCCCCGTCGCCACGTCGCGGGCGGCCTTCACCTGCGCGACGGTCGCCCGGTCGGTCCGCTCGAGCACGAGCTGCGGATACACACCGAGGGCGATCACCACGGCGATGAGCGGTGCGAGCACGGTGAAGTCGAGCCTGCCTATCTCGCGCGACTCGACCTCCGCGCCCACGCGGTTGTGGAGCGCCCGCTGGAAGAACCGGATCATGTAGACGGCGGCCAGCGCGATGCCCACACTCGCCACCAGGCCGAACACGAACTGGTCCTCGAACGTGCCGAACAGGATCAGGAACTCGCCGACGAAGTTGCCCGAGCCGGGCATGGCGAGGGCGGCGAGCGTCGCTATCAGCGCCAGCGCGGCGAGCACGGGCGCCCTCGAGGCGATCCCGCCCATGTCGGAGAGCTTCTCCGAGCCGCGCGCCCGCGCGGCGAGCACGCCGATCACGACGAACAGCGCGGCGGTGACGATCGCGTGGTTGAGCATCTGGAACACCGCGCCCTGGGCGCCCTTCGGCTCGAGCGCGAAGATGCCGAGCACGATGAAGCCGAGCTGCGCGACCGAGGAGTAGCCGAGTACCAGCCGGGCGTCGTCCTGGGAGAAGGCGAGCACCGAGCCGTAGAGGATCGACACGACCGCGATCACGAGCATCAGGTCCTGGAACCGGGCCGAGGCGTCGGGAAGGATCGGCAGCACGATCTTCAGGAACGCGTACACGCCCACCTTCGAGAGCACGGTGGCGAGCAGGAGCAGCACCGGCAGCGGCGCCGCGCGGTAGGTGTCGGGCATCCAGCCGTGCAGCGGGAACGCCGGCGCCTTCACGAGGAACGCGAGCGCGAACAGCAGGAAGATCCACTCCTGCTCGCCCTCCGAGAGCGAGAGCGTCGTGAGCTCGGCGATCGAGAACGTGAGCTCGCCGCCCTCGGGGGTGGAGAGCACGCCCATCGCCACCGCCGCCGCGAGCATCAGCAGCGAGCCGACCAGCGTGTAGATCACGAACTTCGTGGTGGCGGCCACGCGCTCGCCGCGGCCCCACCCGCCGATCAGGAAGTAGAACGGGACGAGCATCAGGTCGAAGAACACGACGAACAGCGCCACGTCCTGGGCGAGGAAGGCGCCGAGCACCGCCGTCTCGGCGAGGCCCATGTGGAAGTAGAAGAGGTTCGGGCGATCCCACTTGTGCCCGGCCGACCATCCCGTGGCCACCACCCAGAGCAGCGTGGTCATGAGCACCATGAACAGGTTCAGGCCGTCGATCGCGAGCGAGTAGGAGATGCCGAGCTCGGAGATCCAGCTCTCGTCGACCACGTGCTGCAGGCCGCCGGCCGAGTCGAAGTCGACGAGCAGGGAGATCGCGATCCCGAGCGCGCCGAGCGCGCCCGCCAGCATGATCCAGCGCGCGAACGCACGCGGGAGCAGGCCGGCCAGCAGGCCGGCGGCGAACGGCAGGAAGGTGAGGATCGTCAGCAGCATCAGCTAGGCCGACACGATCAGGAAGTAGAGGACGAGGCCGAAGAGGCCGAAGATCAGCAGGCCTGCGTAGGCACGCAGGTAGCCGTTCTGGATCGCGCGGGCGAAGTTGGTACCGGCGCGGACGATCCCGGTGGCGCCGCCCCCCATCACGCCCTGCACGATCTCGGACTCGACGAAGGTGCGGCCGAAGCGCCCGAACGCCTTGCCGGGCCGCACGAACACGGCGTCGTAGAGCTCGTCGAAGTAGTACTTGTGGAGCAGGAACTCGTGGATGCCGGTGAAGCGCTCGATCAGCCGCGCGGTGATGCCGGAGCGCTTCATGTAGACGAAGTAGGCGCCGCCGATGCCCGCGAGCGCGATCACCGCGCCGACCGCGAGGCCTGCCCACTCCAAGGACGCGCTCGGCGACGCCTCGTGGTAGCCCGAGTCCTCGAACACGGGCTCGAGGAAGTGCTCGAGCGTGTCCGTGAGGCCCGGGATGCCCACCACGCCGGCCACGAGCGCGAGCACAGCCAGCGGCGCCATCGCCACGCGCATCGGCCACGCCCGCTCGGCGATGTGGTGCTCCTCGCCCGGGAAGCCGGTGCCGGTGTCCTCGGGCTCACCCGTGGACGGGTTCGCCGGGTGGCCGTGCGCGAGCTCGCCGCGCTCGAGCATCGCGGCCTCGGGCACCGGATCGCCGAAGAACACCCGGAACACCATCCGGAACGTGTAGAAGGCCGTGATCAGCGCCGCCACGTAGCCGACGATCCCGAGCACCACGAACCACGAGCCGCGCTCGAGCGTGTAGGCGAGGATCTCGTCCTTCGAGAAGAACCCGGAGGTGAGGGGGAACGCCGCAAGCGCGAGCGCTCCGCACATGAACGTGATGAACGTGAACGGCATCGCCTTGCGGAAGCCGCCCATCTTGTCCATCGACTGCTCGCCGCCCATCGCGCTGATCACCGACCCGGCGCCCATGAAGAGCAGGGCCTTGAAGAACGCGTGCGTCATCAGGTGGAAGAGCCCCGCGCCGTAGGCGAACACCGAAACGCCGAGGATCATGTAGCCGATCTGCGACATCGTCGAGTAGGCGATGCTCCGCTTCAGGTCGGTGACCACCACCGCGATCGTCGCGGCGAACAGCAGCGTGGCGGTGCCGATGATGGCCGAGATGTCGGCGGCGGTCGGCGCGAGCTCGAACAGTGGATGCGTGCGCGCGATCAGGTACACGCCGGCCGTGACCATCGTGGCCGCGTGGATGAGCGCGGACACCGGCGTCGGTCCCTCCATCGCGTCGGGGAGCCAGGTGTGGAGCGGCAGCTGGGCGGACTTCGCGAACGCGCCCACGAGCAGGAACAGGCAGGCGGCCACGAGCGTGCCATCGTTCTTGGTGAACGCGTTCTCGGCGCCTGCGAACACGCCTGCGTAGTCGAGCGCGCCGGTCGCGTTGAAGAGCAGGAACGCCGCGATCACGAGGCCGACGTCGCCGATCACGTTGATCACGAAGGCCTTGATGCCCGCCTTCGTGGCGGTCTCGCGGCGGTACCAGAAGGAGATCAGCAGGTAGGAGGCCGCGCCCACGAACGCCCAGCCGACGATGAGCAGCACGAAGTTGCCGGCCAGCACCAGCAGCAGCATCGAGAAGACGAAGAAGTTCAGGTAGGAGAAGAAGCGCGCGTAGCCGCGGTCCCCGCCCATGTAGGCGAGTGCGTAGACGTGGATGAGGAACGACACGCCCGACACCACGAGCGCCATGAACACCGACAGCGGGTCGACCAGGATGCCCATGCCCACGTCGATGCCCTGGGTCTTCGCGTAGGTTAAGAGGCTCGAGGTGAACGAGCGCTCCTCGCCCGGCACGTCGAGGAGCATCGTGAGCGCCCCGATCGCGGACAGGAACGCCGCGAGGATCGTGCCGCACGCGATCCACGCG
>JACCYP010000025.1 GCA_013696425.1 Thermoleophilaceae bacterium | reverse complement strand
GGTCGAGCGCGTCAGCGAGGCGCTGGGCCGCCGCCTGAAGATCCTGGTCGGCAAGCCGGGGCTGGACGGCCACTCCAACGGCGCCGAGCAGATCGCCGTGCGCGCGCGCGACGCGGGCATGGACGTGGTCTACGAGGGAATCCGCCTGACCCCGCAGCGGATCGCGCAGGCCGCGGTGCAGGAGGGCGTCCACGTGGTCGGTCTGTCGATCCTCTCGGGCTCGCACCGCGAGCTCATTCCCGACGTGATCCGCGAGCTGCGAGAGGCGGGCGCCGACGTACCGGTCGTGGTCGGCGGGATCATCCCCGATGCCGATGCACGGGCGATGCTCGCGAACGGCGTCGCGCGGGTCTACACGCCCAAGGACTTCGAGATCAACAAGATCATGGGCGACATCGTCGACCTGGTGGCCGAGCGCAACACCGCGGCCGCCGGCGCCGCGTCCTGACCGGTTTAGGCGCGGAGCTCGGCGCCCGGCTGCGCGAGCGCGACCGCTCGGCCGCTCCTGCCGCGCTCAACCTGATCGAGGACCGCTCACCCGGCGGGCGCACCGAGGCCGCCGCGCTGCTCGCGTCGGCCGGTGCCACTGTGGGCGGGCACCTCGTGGGCCTCACGGGCCCGCCGGGGGCGGGGAAGTCATCGCTGCTCTCGGCGCTCGTGCGCCAGTGGCGCGAGGACGGGCGCACCGTGGCGGTGCTCGCGGTCGACCCCTCTTCCAAACGCTCGGGCGGCTCGCTGCTCGGCGACCGCGCGCGCATCGACCACGACCCGAAGGACGACGGGGTGCTCATCCGCTCGACCGCCGCCGGCACGCGGCTCGGCGGCCTCGCCCCGCCCACCCGCGAGGCCGCGCACGCCCTGCTGCCGGCATTCGATGTCGTGGTGGTCGAGACCGTGGGCGTCGGCCAGTCGGAGACCGATGTGGCCGAGCTCTGCGACACCGTGGCCGTGGTGGTGCAGCCCGGCTCTGGCGACACGCTCCAGTTCCTGAAGGCCGGGATCATGGAGGTGCCCGACGTGCTGGTGGTCACCAAGTCCGACCTCGGCGACATCGCGATGCACGCGCGGCGCGACCTCGCCGCCGCCATGCGCGCCATCGGCGGGGCGAAGGTGCCGGTGGTCGCGGTTTCCTCGATCCCGCCGGTAAACGGAGTTGACGAGTTGGTGGCGGCGCTCGATGCACACCGCGCTGAGATCGACGTCGGCGCCGCACGGGTACGCGCCCGGCGGCTGTCGGCGCTCGCGGAGTTCGTGACCGAGCACGGCGAGGCGGGGCTGCGCGCCCTGGGCGGGCGGCGCGCGGCCCTGAAGCTGCTGGAGGAGCAGCCGCCGGACGCGGGGGTACCGGTGCTGGTGGCGGCATTGGCCGACGCCACCGGCTGACGTCCCCGCGGACCTGTCCCCGCCATGCGGGATAACCCAGGACGGTTCGGTCAGGAAGCCGTAGCGGCGACGACCGGGGCCAGCCAGTCGGCAGGGAGCGCCGGTGGCACGTGGCCCGGGAAGTCGGGCACGATCCGGCGGGCGTGGTCGGCCGCGGGGCGGCCTTCGAGCAGCGGTGCGAGGTCCTCGAAGTTCAGCAGCAGCCGGGTGGACACGGCGATCTGGTAGTCGGCCGCGTTCGGCTCGGCGCCGTTCAGCACCCCGTCGGCGATGTAGGCGTCGACCTTGTCGATCGCGCCGGGGAGGGCCGCGAGGTCGGCGCGGACGGTGTCCTCGGTCGAGTTGTTGATCTTCTGCTCGGCCTTGATGATCGGCCCGGCGGTCTTCAGGGCGAGCCCCTTCGGTACCGGCAGCTTCGCATCCTCGAGGAAGCCGGCCATGCCCTCGCGGTTGCGGTCGATCGCCTGCCACGCGATCCGGCGCGGCATCGACTGGAGCACCTCGTCGCCCCAGCGCTCGGCCTCCTCGACCTTCGCGCGCGCCTCCGGGTCGGCCGGGAACAGCGGCGGCTCGGGCACGATCTCGTCGAGCACGCGTGCGATCTCACGCGTGCCCTGGATCTTTCGCCCGTCCTCGAGCTTGATCGCCGGCACGGTGCTCCCGGAGAACCGCAGCGCCTTGAGGATCGGCTTGTGCGCAGCGGCGATCAGGTCGACGCGCTTGTAGGGAATCCCCTTGCGTTCGAGCATCAACCGCCCGGCCATGGCGGGATGCGAGCCGGGGATCGAATAGAGCTTCGCGGGCACGGTGCGGCATCCTAGCCCGCCGATGGATCTGCGCCCGTACGAGCTTCGCCCCCTTCGCCTGGTGCTCGCCGCAGGGATGGATTCCTGGCGCTCCTTCGCCCCGAAAGGCTGGGA
>JACCYP010000015.1 GCA_013696425.1 Thermoleophilaceae bacterium | reverse complement strand
ACACCTGGGCGCGCCGCTCGTGGTCGGCGGTCACGGGCACCACGCGGCGCTCCACTCGCAGGCGCCGGCCGCGGCCGCGGCGCACGGGCCCGACCACGATCGCGCCGCCGCGGTAGACGTCGCGATCTAGCAGTGAGTGGAGGGTCACGACGGGGTCGTCGTGCGTCGTCGCGGGGTGGACGAAGTCGACGACGATGCCCGCCTCCTTGCCGTGGTTGCGGCGGGTGACCCGGCCCACCCGCTGCTGGTAGATGCGCTTGGAAGCCGTGGGCGCCAGGTGCATGCAGACGGTGGCACGCGGGGAGTTCCAGCCCTCGGCGAGCAGCTGGGCGTTCACGAGCACGTCGATGTCGCCGCGCTCGTAGGAGGCGAGGATGCGCGTGAGTTCGCGCTTCGGCGTCTCGCCGGACACGCCCTTGGCCTTCAGGCCGGCGTCGTTGAAGGACTTGGCCACGTTGTAGGCGTGCTTCACGCCGGCGGCGTACACGACGCCCGGTAGGTCCTTGAAGCGCACGCGGTAGAGATCGGCCACGGCCGCGTTGAACGGCCCCTGGTCGAGCACTGCGGCCAGCTCTTCCTGATCGAAGTCCTGGTCGACCTCGCCCTTACGCAACGGAACATTCGCGATTGTGCGTACGCCGACACCTGGAGGGATGCGCACGCATCGAAGCGGCGCGATCACCCCGCGGCGGGCGGCTTGGGCGAGGTCGAATCGCGAAGTCTGTGTGGGGAAGAGGTCCGTCACGTGGCGCGCGATCAGCGCCCCGGTGGCCGTCATGCCGATGAAGATCGGCCCTTCCCACTTGCGGATCGATCCGCTGGTCTTCTCGCCGAGCGCCGTGTGGGCCTCGTCGCAGATGACGATCGTGTACGCGTCGGAGACCTTCCCGGCGTTGCGCACGAACCACTGGTAGGTCTCGACCGTCACGGGGCCGTTGGCGGTCGGCTCCTTGCTCTTGTCGAGCAGCGGCCCCGAGATCCGATCGTTGTAGCCGCGGTCGGTGAGCTCGCCGATGAACTGGTCGACGAGGTTGCGGCGGTGGGTGAGGATCAGGATGCCGCCGGTGCGAGAGGCCTCCACGAAGCCGAGCGCGGCGACCGTCTTGCCGGCGCCGGTGGCGTGCTCGAACCAGAAGCGGCGGGCGGCGCCGGGGTCCTCGTCGGGGGACGGCGGGGCGTCGTCCTCACCCTCCTCCTCGACCTCGTCGGACTCGTCCCAGTCGACCGGCTCGTCGTCGACGTCCTCGTCGCCCTCGATCTCGATCTCGTCGGAGGGCAGTTCCTCCATGGCGGCCTTGCCGTTGCCGGAGCCGTTGCCGTTGGCGTGCGAGGCCTGGGTCTCGGCGGTGAGGGCGATGAGCGTGCCGGAGAGGGCGTCCACCTGGTGAGCGTTCAGCGTGGTGCCGTCGACGAGGCTCGGCACCTCCTCGGACACGATCCGCTCGAGGCCGAGCAGCAGCGACCAGCGCCGCCGCCACTCCACGGAGGGCTGGTCGCGGCCATCGGCGATCTCTGCCAGCGTCTCCTCGAGCGCGCGTCGGCGGGCCGTGCCCTCGGCCAGCGCGGTGCCCGCGTCGTCCTCGGGCAGCACGAAGGGCTCGCGTGCGAATTTCTCCGCCCGTGCGAGGTCGGCGTCCGAGAACGGCGCTTGGGGAACGACGGAAGTGGTCTCAGCCATGGTGGCTCGTCTTGCTGTTGATGAGGATTGGACGCCGCGCGCGGAAATAAAGACTTCTGCGAGCGTCCCGCCTTGAGAGAGCTGGCCCCTGGGGGCGCGGCGTCCCGGTAATTAAAGCACCGAAGTCGGTCTGCGACTCTACTTCCGTGTGCCGACTGCTCCTGATAGCGCTTGCCGTGGCCCTCGCGGGCTGTGGAGATGACCCCAAGAGCGCCGGTCCGGTGACCGGCGAGGCCCCCGCTGGCGCCTCTCCACCGCTGGTCGAGATCTATGACCAGTCGAACGAGTTGCTGCCGGGCGGGCCCGATGCGTTCAAGGAGCGCCTCGCGGAGCTCAAGGGCTCGCCGGTGGTCGTCAACAAGTGGGCGTCCTGGTGCGGCCCCTGCCGCGAGGAGTTCCCCTACTTCCAGCGGCAGGCGCGCGAGCGCGGCGGGAAGGTCGCCTTCCTCGGCGTGAACTCCGGCGACAACGACGGCGCCGCCAAGAAGTTCCTCGACCAGTACCCCGTGCCGTTCCCGAGCTACCTCGACGGCGACGTGACGGTGGCCAAGGAGTTCGAGGGCGCGCTCGCGTGGCCGACCACCGCCTTCTACGACTCCAAGGGCAAGCTCGCCAACGTGCACCAAGGCGTCTACGAGGACGAGGCGGCGCTGGCGGCTGACATCGAGCGGTACGCGCGTTAGGCGAGGCTGATGCCGGAGGTCCGGATCGACCCCCTCACGGGGCTGAAGACGATCGTCGCGGGCGAGCGCGCGAACCGCCCCGGCGGCGGCTTCTCCGCACCGCCGGCCGAGCCGATCGACCCCGAGACCGACCCCTTTCTCGAGGGCCACGAGGACCGCACGCCGCCGGAGGTCGACGCCACCCGCCCGGACGGGAGCGCGCCTGACACGCCGGGCTGGACCGTGCGCGTGGTGCCGAACCTCTACCCGGCGCTCGGCGGGGAGGGCGAGGACGAGCTGGCCGATCCGCTCGCCTCCGGGCGGGGCGAGCCGGAGCTGTTCGCCTCCGCACCGGCGGTGGGCGCGCACGAGGTCGTGGTGAACTCGCCGCTGCCGGTCACGAGCATCTCCGCGCTCCCCGAGGAGCAGGCGGGCGCCGCCATGGACATGTGGCGCAAGCGCATTCGCACACACGCGGACGCTCGCTACGTGCACGTGATCGTGAACGAGCAGCGCACCGGCGGGGCATCGCTCCCTCACACGCACTCGCAGGTGTACGGGCTGCCGTTCGTGCCCGCCGCCGTGGCCCGGGAGCGCGAACGCTTCACCGCGTACGCCGAGCGCACGCAGGGGCGCAACCTGCTCGAGGACCTGCTGCAGCAGGAGGTGCGGGGGCGGGACCGGATCGTGGCCGTGGGCGAGGATGCCGTGGCCATCTGCCCGTGGGCCTCGCGCGTGCCGTTCCAGGTGCAGGTGATCCCGCGCCGGCCGCGCGCGCGGTTCGAGGACGAGGGCCCGGTCGGAGCGGGCGTCCTACTCGACGTGCTGTGCCGGCTCGAGGCCGTGCTCGGCGGCCCGTCGCCGCTGAACATGTGGGTGCGCACCGCGCCGCGCGGGGCCGAGTGGTTCTGCTGGCGGATCGACGTGATGCCGCGGCTCACCTACCTCGCGGGGCTCGAGATGGGCGCCGGGGTGAACCTGAACATCCTCCCGCCCGAGCGGGCAGCGCAGCTCCTGCGGGACGCCGCGCCGGCGTGATCGGGATCGCGGCGATCATCGCCGCGTCGGCGTTCCTCGGCTTCTGGCTCGAGAATCGCCACGGCAAGCGTGCCGAGGGTTGGGGCGAGCGCCTCATGACGGGAATCCTCTGGATCGCCATTCCGGTGATCGCGTTCTTCAACGTCGCGCGCCTGGAGATCGACGCGGAGGTCGGCGCGGGGATCGCCTACGGATACGCCGCGATCGGCGTCACGATGGCGCTCGCCTGGGTGATCGGCGCGCGGCTGCTGCACCTTCCCCGCCCGGCGGTGGGCGCGCTGATGCTCGCCGCGGGGCTGGGCAACACCGGCTGGCTGGGACTGCCGTTCGCTTCGGTCCTGTTCGGTCGCGACGGAGTCGCGGACGCGATCGTCTACGACATCTTCGTCACCGGGATGGCGTTCGTGTCCATCGGCTTCGCCGTGGGCGCCGCCTTCGGCACACGCGGGCAGAGCAAGCGCGAACGGGCGGCCGCCTTCGTCACGCGCAATCCGCCGCTGTGGGCCACGCTGGCCGCTCTGGTGGCTCCGGACGCGCTCGCACCCGACGCACTGGTGGATGCTTCGCAGCTGCTCGTGTTCGCGATCCTGCCCGTCGGGTTCGTCGCGGTGGGCATCGTGCTCTCCGCGGAGGCGGACGACGACCGGCTCTCGTTCCCGCCGCCGCTCACGAAGCCGGTGGGCGTGGCGCTCGTGCTCAAGCTGGGCGTGGCGCCGGCGGTCGCAGCCGGCCTCTCGGCACTCGTGCTCGGCGTGCCCGACCCCTACATCGTGCAGGCCGGCATGGCGTGCGCGACCGCGTCGCTGCTGCTCGCCAACGAATACGGGCTCGACCGCCCCCTCGCCGCGGCGGCGATCGCCTGGAGCACGGCGCTCGTGGTGGCGGCGGGACTGGTTGCGGCGCTCCTGTAGCGTCCCGCGCCGTGTCGATCGACCCCCGCCCCATCCCCCGCTTCGTCGCCGAGCCGCCGCAGGAGGGCCTGCCCTACGGGCGCTGGGCCGAGACGCTCGCGAAGCACTTCCACGATGCCTGCACGGAGGTCGAGACCGACGAGCCGGTCGGCTCCACCGGGCCCGTCACATGGTTCCCCGAGCGGACGATGGGTGAGCGCACCTACGTGCCGGCCACCGCCTCCACGTCCGAGGGCTGGGAGCTGTTCGGGTACGTCTCCTACACGCGCGAGCACGAGGGCGCGGCGGCCGAGGACTTCGAGGCGTCCGCCGACGTGACCGACGAAACCGCCGAGGCCAACCCGGACTGGCAGATCGACCTCTCCGACGCCGAGCTGCGCCCCTTCCGCGGCGACGAGGGACGGCGCGGGATGCTCACACTCGTGTGGGGCGTGTCGCTCGTCGGAGGCGCGGTGGCGGCGAGCGCCGAGCTCGGCCCGGACACCACGGACCAGTGCACGATCATCGAGGAGCGCTTTACGCTCATCTCGCTCGACGCCTACACGGGGGACTACCTCGACGTCCGGCTCTGGGGCGCCGACGGCCGCGAGCTCGCTGCGGAGTCGCTGTACGAGGACGAGTAGGGCTTCGGCCCCTACGCTTCCAGCGGGCCCCGATAGCTCAGCTGGATAGAGCGTCCCCCTCCTAAGGGGAAGGCCGCTGGTTCGAATCCAGCTCGGGGCGTTGGAGTTGGATTGGAGCAGGTGCCGGCGGCGCTCAGACCGCCAGCATCGCTTCGCCCACGCCCGCTCGTAGTCGGCGAGCCGGCCGCCTACCCCGCCAGCACGCGGATCTTCTCGCGCTCGAACTCCTTGGCGTCGAGCACACCGGAGTCCTTCAACTTGCCGAGACGCTCCAGCTCGTCCAGGCGATTCGAGGCCGCCCCACCGCCGCCGCCGGAAAGCACCGCGGCGCGCACGCGGGAGCCGAACGAGGCGAACCACTCGCGCACGTTCCAGGTCTCGATCGAGGCGTCCGGGAACTCGCGCGCCGTCGCGCGGCGTAGCGCCTCGAAGCCGACGCAGATGAAGATCGTCAGCAGCAGCGTCGGCACCAGCTCCTCGAACGCCGGCGGGGGCGCCCAGAGGATGAGCATCAGGATGAGCATCGCGAGCCCGGCGTATGCGGGGCCCGGCTGGCGGATGAGGGGAGCGATCGCGCGCCGGGCGGATGTGGCCACCGAGCTCGGCCCCGCGAGCGCCGTGCCGAGCACGATCACAACGCCGTAGGCGATCGTCGCGCTCGCCGCCTGGGACAGCAGCGACGTGGCGATCGCGAACGCGTCCTCGGCGGCGGGCTGGACGGACTCCGTGGAGGCGAGCGCGCTGACCACCGCCCCGCCTGCGAGCTCACGGGCCACCAGAGCCCCGACGCCCGCCACGATCAGGGATAAGCCACAGTCCCGCACCGCCTCGCGCCGCCAGCCCTTCGCGAGGACGATCGCGATGCCGAACAGGATCAGCGTGATCGCGACGAGGAACTCGGCGAGCGCGCGCAGGAACTGGACCGCGTCCTGGACGCCCTCGAGCTGATCGGAGCGGATGATCTCGAGCTGCGCCGCCTGGGGCGGGATCTTGCCGGCGATCTTGCCGCCGACTCCCGCGCGTTCGGCCACCGACTGCACGAGCACACCGAGGTCGAGCTTCACGTCGCCGGCCGAGGAGTCGAGCGCACCCGTACCGCCGTCGTCGATCACGGCCAGGAAGGTCGAATGCGCGGCGCGGTTCGCCTGTTCCCACAGCTCCTGCGCCCTTGGGCGCTCGAGGAACCGCAGCGCTGCACGCTCCACCAGGTCGCGCAGTGCGCCGGCGGCGGGGCCGGCCAGCGGCTGCAGCCGCGGGGGCAGCACGTTGGCGAGCTCCTGCTGCACCGGCACGTTCGCGTACACCTCGTCGGCGATGAACACGGCCAGCTGCCCGCGTATGGCGTCATCCTCGAGCAGCTGCCCGCTGGTCTCGACCCAGTTGTCGGTGTCGAGCAGCTGGCGGTCGGCCCACACGGTGAAGATCGCCAGGAAGCCGGTGAGGGTGGCCAGTACGACGAGAACCGCGACGAGCTTCCGGTGTGCCCGGGCGGCCATTGCGGCCGACACTAGCCGTCCGGCGGGTCGGTGTCAGGCCACGCGGCGCACAAGCGCGCGCCCGAACTCGGCGAGCCGCTCGGCCGGGAAGCGGTCCGGGTCCGACAGGGTGATGCGAATCGCGTTCTCCACCGTGGCCAGGAGGGCCAGGGTGGCGACCTCGGCGTCGATGTCGGCGGCGCCGAGGGTCTCGAGCCCCCACTTCACGATCGGCTCGAGCTGCTCCCGCAGCTGCTCGCGCGAGCGGTCGACGTCCTCGCGCAGCACGGGCGGGGCACCGTCGGCCGGCAGGAGGATGAGCCGCCAGGTGGCGGGGTGCTGGCGCACCGAGGAGAGCAGCGCCGTGAGGCCGTTGCCGAGCAGGTCCTCGGGCCCGCCGAAGGGAAGCGCCGGCATGGCCGCGGCCACGTCGCGCATCGCCCGCTCCTGCTCGCGGGCGACGAGCACCCGTAGGAGCTCCTCGTGGTTACCCACCGAGTCGTAGACCACGGTTTTCGCGAACCCGGCGTTGCGCGCCACCGCCT
>JACCYP010000336.1 GCA_013696425.1 Thermoleophilaceae bacterium | reverse complement strand
CACCCGGCGTGCGCTCTTCGAGGGCGGCACGCACGCCGCCGGAGCCATCGCCGCAGCCGCGATCGTGCTCCCGCCGCTCGGATTCGCGCTCGGGCCGCTCTTCGAGGACGGGGTCGACGACGACTGGCAGGACGTGGGCGAGGAGGCGGACTTCGACGCCACCACCTACGTGTCGGCCGTGATCACGCTCGTGAACGACACCGGTGAGGTCGGCAAGACGACGATCTACGTCCGCAAGACCGCCGCGGAGGACAAGGAGCCGAAGGGCCAGGATCCCCAGCCCTACGTGGCCATCTCCACCCGCTGCATGCACCTCGGCTGCCCGATCCGCTACGTCGAGGCCTCCGAGCGCTTCATCTGCCCGTGCCACGGCGGCGTCTACAACTTTCAGGGCGAGGTGGACGGCGGCCCGCCCGTGCGCCCGCTCGACCGCTTCTACACGCGTGTCGTCGAGGGCCGCGTGCAGGTCGGCAAGCGTTTCTCCCTGAACTCCGAGCTCAAGCGCTTCTCACCGCGCGACCCGGCCGAGCACCTCGACGGCCTCTGGCAGTACCTGTACCCGTCCCGCCCGAGCACCGGATGAAGATGCTCCCGCCAGCCCTGCGCCCGCGGCCGAAGAAGCCGGGCATCAAACCGGCGAAGAACGGGAACGGCAGCGGCAACGGCGCCGCCGTCGACGAGAACGGCAAGAAGTCCAAGCCGCCGCTGAAGGAGCGCGCGAAGCCCGTCGTCGACGGGGCGGCCGAGGCCGGCGTCGGCACGATCGGCTGGGTCGACGAGCGCTCCGGCCTCACGCCCTTCCTGCGCGGCTTCATGTACCGGAAGGTCCCGAAGGGGATCAACTGGTTCCAGACGCTCGGCGCCGCGACGATGTTCGCCTTCGCCGCGCAGGCCGTGACCGGCGTGTTCCTGGCGATGTACTACGACCCCAACCCGACCGAGGCCTACGAGTCGGCGGCGCGGATCACCAACGAGCTGTTCCTCGGCGAGTTCGTGCGCGGCATGCACCGCTGGGGCGCCAGCGTGATGATCGTCCTGATCTTCCTCCACATGGGGAGGACGTTCTTCTACGGGGCCTACAAGTACCCCCGCGAGCTGAACTGGATCATCGGCGTGGTCCTGCTGATCCTCACCATGGTGATGGGCCTCACCGGCTACCTGCTGCCGTTCGACCAGCGGTCCTTCTGGGCCACCGAGGTCGCCGTGGCGCTCACCGGCTCCGGGCCGATGATCGGCCCCTATCTGGGCGACTTCCTCCGCGGAGGGGCGGAATTCGGCCCCGCGACGCTGACGCGCTTCTATGCGCTGCACATGCTGCTGGTGCCCGGCCTGATCGCCGCCCTCATCGGCGCGCACCTCTACCTCGTGGTCAAGCTCGGCATCACGGCACCCCCGTGGCTGAAGGCCGAGAAGCGCCGCGAGCTCTCCGAAGAGGAGATCTAGGGGATGAACCGGCAGGAGAAGGAGCAGTACCTCCGCGAGTACTCGCTGCTGAAGAACCAGGGCAAGTCCTTCTTCCCCTACGCGGTGATCAAGGACTCGTTCATGGCGGTCCTCGTGATGGCCGTGATCATCTTCATGGCGCTGTTGCTCGGAGCCGAGCTCGGCCCCAAGGCCGACCCCACCACCACCGACTTCGTGCCGCGGCCGGAGTGGTACTTCTTCTTCCTCTTCGAGCTGCTGCGCGTGGTCAAGCCGCCCGAGCTCGTGGTGATGGCGACGGTGGGCATCCCGACCATCTGCATGGTCCTGCTCATCCTGCTGCCGTTCATCGACCGCAATCCCGAGCGCAACCCGCTCAAGCGCCCGATCGCCACGCTCGCCGGCATCACCACGATCGGCGCGATGGCCTACCTCACGCTCCTCGGCGCGCTCGCCGGCACGCCGACCGTCATCGAGCTGGAGACCAAGCCGCAGTTCGAGGCGGGCCGGGACGTGGCCGCGCAGTCCGGCTGCCTCGCATGCCACCAGATCGGCGAGAACGGCAACTCGGGGCCCGGTCCGAACCTCACAGACATCGCCGAGCGGCTCCCGCGCCAGGCGATCGAGCGCACGTTGCTCAACCCCACGTCGCCGATGCCGTCCTACCAGGCGCTGAAGGACGAGCAGCCGGAGAAGTTCGACGATCTCGTCGGCTACCTCGGCTCGCTGCGCGAGACCGAGTAACGCCCGACGCATGACCGCGGCCCCAGAGCGCGGCCGGCTGCCGGACGAGCAGGTCCGCGCGATGTTCGACCGGATCGCCGGCGTCTACGACCTGATGAACCGGGTGATGACCGCCGGGCTCGACGAGCGCTGGCGCGCCCGTGCCGCCGACCTCGCCGGGCTGCGTGCCGGCGACAGGGCGCTCGACGTGGCCTGCGGGACCGGCGACCTGGCGCTCGAGCTCACCCGCCGCGGCGCCGCGGTCACGGGCAGCGACTTCTCCGAGGAGATGCTCGAGCGCGCCCGCGCGAAGGAACCCTCGATCGTTTGGGAGTGGGGCGATGCGCTCGCGCTGCCCTACCCCGACGACACCTTCGACGCCGTCACGGTCGGCTTCGGCGCGCGTAACTTCTCAGACCTCGAGCAGGGCATCGGCGAGATGCGCCGGGTGGCGAAGCCCGGCGGGCGGGTCGTGGTGCTCGAGATCACGTCGCCCCAGAAACCCCCGCTCTCGTGGTTCTTCCAAGCATGGTTCGACCGCGTGGTGCCGGCGCTCGGGCGCGTCGCGGGCGATCCCGACGCCTACTCCTACCTGCCCGATTCCGTGCGCCGCTTTCCAGGCCCGGCCGAGCTGGCCGCGGGGATGTCCCGGCAGGGCCTGCGCGAGATCCGCTGGGTCCTCACCGCCGGCGGCATCATCGCCATCCACCGCGGGGTTGCCTAGATGACCACCGGCCCCGTGCTGGAGGCCGGCGGGGCAGGCCTCTCGCGCGCACTGGCGGAGGCTGAGCGGCGGTTGGCCGAGGTGGCCGAGCAGGGCGGCGGTGCGCTCGGGCCCCACGTCTCGGAGACCCTCGAGGCGGGCGGAAAGCGACTGCGCCCGCTGCTCGTGAACCTGTGCGGCGGCTCCGTCGCCGGCGACCGGCTCATGCGCGCCGCGGTGGCCGTCGAGCTGCTGCACATGGCCACGCTCGTGCACGACGACGTGCTCGATGAGGCCGAGCTGCGGCGCAAGGGCGCGACGATCAACCACCTCCGCGGCAACGAGGCCGCCGTGCTGCTCGGCGATTATCTGATCAGCCACAGCTATCACCTGTGCTCCGGGCTCGACTCCCAGCTCGCGTCGCGCACGATCGCGCGGACGACGAACGAGGTGTGCGAGGGCGAACTGCTCCAGATCCACCACCGCAACAACATCGACCTCGACGAGCCGACGTACCTCGAGATCATCAGCCGCAAAACGGCGAGCCTGTGCGCCACGTGCTGCCAGCTCGGCGCGACCTTCGCCGGCGCGAGCGAGGCCGTCGTCGAGCGGCTCGAAACCTACGGCCGGTCGCTCGGCACCGCTTTTCAGATCCAGGACGACATCCTCGATATCGTCGGCGACGTCGACACGGTCGGGAAGACGCTCGGGATCGACGTCGAGAAGGGCAAGATGACGCTGCCCATGATCCACTTTCTTCGCACCGCCCCGACCGAGCACCGCGCGCTCCTGCGATCGCTCCTGTCCAGCGCCGATGCCGACAAGGCCGAGCGCATCCGCAACCTGCTGCTTCCGACGCAGTCCATTCAATATGCCCATGACCGCGCGAGGCAGCTGGTGGACAAGGCGCTGGGAGCTATCTCGGAACTGTCCGAGTCCGAAGCGAAGTCGGTCCTCCAGACCATGGCGCGCTTCGTCATTTCGCGCCCGATGTAATGCTTTCCGTGGCTTGGCGTCCCGCCCGAGCGACGTGAAGAACCAGCCCAGCC
>JACCYP010000329.1 GCA_013696425.1 Thermoleophilaceae bacterium | reverse complement strand
GCCTCCTCGTGGACCTGGTCCCAGGGGATCTCGAGCACGTCGGTGAGGAAGCGCTCGATCAGGCGGTGGCGGCGGACGATGTTGGCGGCCTGGTCGCGCCCCGTGGTCGTGAATTCATACGACTTGTCGGCGTTGCGATCCACATAGCCGTCGCCCTCGAGCCGTCCGAGCATCTCGTGGACCGTCGGGGGTGAGAGGCGCATCGCGCGGGCGATGTTCGCTCCGGTCACGGGAAGACCCGCTTCGTGGAGCCAGTAGATCGTCTGGAGGTATTCCTCCTCCGCGTGGGTCGCGTCAGCCACTGCCGCTGAGTCTACGATCCACGCGCGTGCTGAGCCCACCGATCAAGCCCCAGCTGGCCAGGAGCGCCAAGGAGCTGCCCGAGGGCGATGACTGGCGCTACGAGCCGAAGTGGGACGGCTTCCGCATCATCGCCTTCAAGGACGGCGAGGCCGTGCACCTCCAGAGCCGCAACGGAAAGCCGATGACGCGCTACTTCCCGGAGGTCGTCGATGCGGTCAGGACGCTCGCCAGCGAACAGGTCGTGCTGGACGGCGAGGTGGTGATCGAGCGGGACGGAGTCCAGGAGTTCGACCTCCTCTCCCAGCGCATCCACCCGGCGGCCTCGCGTGTGGAGATGCTCTCGAAGTCGACGCCCGCGGCCTACGTGGCCTTCGACGTGCTCGCGATCGGCGGCGAGGAGCTCTTTGCGCTCTCCTACGACGAGCGGCGCGCGCGCCTCGAGCCGCTGATCTCCGACCCGGTCCGGCTCACGCCGGTGCTGGACGATGCCGGCGCGGCCGGGCAGTGGCTCGGCGGCGACAGCGAGGGCGTGATCGCCAAGGAGGGCAGTGCTCCCTACCGGCCCGGCGAGCGGCTCGGCATGAGGAAGATCAAGCGCGTGCGCACCGCCGACGTGGTGGTGAAAGCGTTCCGGTTCGGCAAGGCCGAGGGCACTGTCGGCTCGCTCATCCTCGGCCTCTACGACGACGACGGGAACCTGCGCGAGGTGGGCCACACCTCGGGATTCACCGCGAAGCAGAAGCGTGAGCTGATCGACGTGCTCGAGCCCTACCGCACGGGCGAGCGCGGCCAGGGAGAGCCCTCGCGCTGGAAGAGCGACGAGGAGCTCGTGTGGGAGGGCCTGCGCCCCGAGCTCGTCGCAGAAATCGCCTTCGACCACATCACCGGCCATAGGATCAGGCACGGGGCGAAGTTCCTGCGCTGGCGCGAGGACAAGGATCCGGGCGAATGCGATCTGGAGCAGCTGCGGGGCTGAGCGGGCCGCCGCCCCGCCACTCCTAGTCCTTCTTCGCCCTCGAGGGCGCCACGCGCTTGGGCTCGCCCGCCTGCTTCGCGAAGTGCGGCGGCCACGGCGCGTCGCCGAGGCCCTCCTTCTCATCGCGCTCCGAAAGCTCCAGCAGCGCCTCGAGCGAGCCCACGTTCTCCTCGAGGCCGGCGCTCGGATCGCCCTTCTCGTTGAGTCGCCTGGGCATGTTGTCCAGCCGAAAGTCGCCGAGCTCGGCGTCGGGCACCTCCTCCCACTCGAGCGGCGCGGACACCAGGCCGTCGGGGTTGGGGCGCACCGAGTAGGCCGAGGCGATCGTGCGGTCGCGCGCGTTCTGGTTGTAGTCGAGGAACACGCCTTCGCGCTCCTCCTTCCACCATTTGGACGTCGCCCGGCCCGGCATGCGCCGCTCCACCTCGCGCGCTAGCGCGAGCGCGGCGCGGCGGACGCCGAGGAAGTCCCACCTCTGCTCGATCCGCACGTAGATGTGGATGCCGCGCGAGCCCGAGGTCTTCGGGAAGCCGACGAGCTCGTGGTCGGTGAGCACCTCGCGCACGCACAGGGCCACGTCGCGCACGTCGTTCCAGTCCGATGACTCAGGCGTCGGATCGAGGTCGATCCGCAGCTCGTCGGGATGGTCGCCGTCGGGGTTGCGCACCGCCCACGGGTTCCAGTCGATCACGCCGAGGTTGAGCGCGTAGGCCATGTGCGAGCGGTCCTGCGCGAGGAGGTAGTTCGCGTTGCGCCCGCTCGGGAACTGGACCGTCATCTGCTCGATCCACTCCGGAGCGCCCTTCGGCACGCGCTTCTGGAAGAAGAACTCTCCGGACGCGCCGTCGGGGAAGCGCTTCATCGACGTGGGGCGGTTCTCGAGGTTGTGCCCGATGCCGTCGTGCACCGCGAGGTAGTAGTCGAGCAGGTCCTTCTTGGTCCAGCCGTGGTCGGAGAAGAAGACCTTGCTCGGACTCGAGAAGCGCACCTCGCGCCCGTCGAGCTCGAGCGTGATGACTTCCTTCTTCGCCATGCGGGGAAGATACGGCCGTGACCTCGCCGGTGCTCGTCGCGCCCGACAAGTTCAAGGGCACCTTCTCGGCCGCCGAGGTGGCCGGCGCGATCGCGGCCGGGCTGCGCGCGGGCGGCGCCGAGGCGCAGGAGATGCCCGTGGCCGACGGCGGCGAGGGCACGCTCGAGGCGCTGTTG
>JACCYP010000328.1 GCA_013696425.1 Thermoleophilaceae bacterium | reverse complement strand
GCTCGCGCAGCGCGGTGCGGAAGGCCTGCGGGTCGCCGGGTGGCGCCAGCACGCCGCGGTCGGCTCCCACGAGCTCCGGGATCCCGACCTCGTCGGTGCTCACCACGGGAAGTTCGAGCGCCATCGCCTCCTTGAGCGTGACGGGGATCGAGTCGCGGTTGCCGTCCGGCGCCACGACGCATGCGAGCGCGGCCATCGACGCGCCCTCGTAGAGATCGCGCACCGCGTGGTTCGGCAGCGCGCCCGCCAGGCGCACGTTCGCGCCGGTCTCCTCGACCAGGGCGCCCAGCTCCGTGCGCAGGTGACCGTCGCCCACGATCACCACCTCAGGCAGATCGCCGCCGGCCGCGGCGCGGATCAGGTCGGCGTGGCCCTTCTGGTGCACGAGCCGCCCGACGGCGACGATCGGGCCGTCCGGGTCGTAGGGCTTCGAGCGCGCGAAGGCCTGGACGTCGATGCCGGCGTCCACCACCTCCAGCTTCCGTGCGCCGGCCGGGTCGCGCTCGGCCACGAAGCGGCGGGCGTACTCGCACACGGTGGTCGCGAACGAGGCGGCGGCGAGCTTCTCCTCCACCCGGTCCCACTCCACGTAGAGGTCGTGGGCGTGCGCGGTGAAGGAGAACGGGACGCCGGTGAGCGCCGAGAGCCGCCCGGCCACGTCGGCCGGCTGGCCCGCGAAGTGCGCGTGGATGTGACGGGCGCCCCGTGCTTTCAAAGCCATCGGGGTGAGAGCCGCCATGTCGCGCGCGCTGCCGCCGAAGCGCAGTGCCGGGTCGCGCAGGGCGCGCAGCGTGCGCCCGGGGGCGGTGGCCAGAAGCGCCGCCAGCGCCACGAGCTGGCGCGCCTTCGGCAGTTCCACCACGTACTCGGCGGCGGGCGCTCCGCCCGCGTCTGCATCGCCTCGCACGACCGAGAACACCAGCGGTTGCTCCCCTCGCCGCACAAGCTCTCGCAGCTCCGCTAGCACGAACGTCTCCGACAGCGCGGGGTACGTGCCGGTGACGTATGCGAGCGGCTTGGGAGACTGCCCGGGATGAGAGTGGGCGCGATCGTCCCCGTCCACGGCGACGGAAGGTACTTGGGTGAGGCCCTGCGCGGGCTGCTCGAGCAGGATCACCCTCCTGAGGAGGTGGTCGTGGTCGATGACGCCTCGCGGGAGCCGATTCGCCTTCCGCGCGAGACGCCGGGCAACGTGCGGCTCATCCGCCGCGACGAGCGGGGCGGTCCGGCGGCGGCGCGCGACACCGGTCTCGCGGAGCTCGACGCCGACTGGATCGCCCTCGCCGACGACGACGACGTGTGGGAGCCCGGCAAGCTCGAGTCCCAGCGGCGGGTGGCCGCCGGCGACGCTGCAGTCGTCTACGGCACGGCGCTCGTGATCGACGCCGAAGGCACGCCGACCGGGGAGATCGCGGTGCGCGGCTCCCAGCTCTCCGGCCAGGCATTCGTGGATGGCCTCTTCGTCACCAACTTCATCCCGGCCTCCTCCGCCCTCATCCGCCGTAGCGCACTCGATGCGGTGGGCGGCTTCGCGCGCGCGCCGCACGAACTGGCCGAGGACTGGGACCTCTGGTTCAGGCTGATCCGGGCGGGCGAGCGGTTCGTGTTCGATCCCACCGCGCGCATCAGGTACCGCCGCCACGAGGGAGGTCTCACACAGGACGTCGAGCGCCTGGCCGAGGCGGGGCTGCTCGTGCACGAGCGCCACGCGGCGCTCGTGTCGCCCGAGCTCGCGGAGTACGTGAAGTCCCGCGACCTCGCCTCGCTCGCGCGCGGGAAGATTCGCCGCCGCGACTGGAAAGGCGCGCGCGCCGCGTTCAAGGAGTCGGCGAAGCTCTACGAGCAGCCGCGCCGCGACCGGGTGACCCGGACGGTGGCGGCGGTGCCGGGCCTGCGCAAGCGACTCGGGCGCCGGAATTCGTACAGGTGACGCGCGGGCTCGCCCTCATCCTCGCCGTCGCACTGCTCGCGCGCGTGGGCCTGGTGATCGCCACGCCCGACTTCGTGCCGCGCGGCGATCCGGCCGAGTACGACACGATCGCCACCTCGGTCGCGGCGGGCGACGGCTATCCGGACATCTCCTACGCCACGCCGAACGACCCGAGCGCGCTGCGCCCGCCCGGGTACCCGTTCGCGCTCGGGGCCGTCTATGCGGTGAGCGGCGACTCGCGCGACGCCGGGCGGATCTTCGGCGCTCTGCTCGGGGTGCTGAGCGTGGCGCTCATCTTCCTGATCGCGCGGGCCACGCTCGGCGAGCGCGAGGCGCGCATCGCCGGCTGGTTCGCCGCGCTGTTCCCGCCGCTCGTGGTGCTGAACGCCTCGCTGCTCTCCGAGGCGCTGTTCATGCCGCTGATGCTGGGCGCGATCTTCGCCACGCTGCGCTTCCGGGCCGAGCCCGGGCGCGTCGGGTGGGCTCTCGCGGCCGGGGCGCTGATCGGTGCGGCGGCACTCACGCGTTCCGCGGGGCTCCTGCTGGCCATACCGGTCGGCATTGCGCTGATCACCGCCGAACGTGCACCGTGGCCCGCAGAGTGGACACCCGTGCACACTCGACGCAGGTGGGGGCGGCTCATCGCGCCGGCGGTGGCGCTCGCGGCGATGATCCTCGTGATCGCGCCCTGGACCATCCGCAACGCCGCCGAGCTCGACGCGTTCGTGCCGATCGCGACCCAGGACGGCTACACCTACGCCGGCGAGTACAACGAGCTGGCCGACCGCCGCGGGGACGCCCTGCTCGACGCCGTCTGGCAGAACCCGCCGAGCGCCGCCAGCCTGCGGCCGCTGTTCGCCGAGGGCCTCACCGAGCCCGAGCTGAACTCGAAGCTGCGCGGCCGCGCCTTCACCTACATGGGCGACCACCCCGGCTACGTCGCGCGCGCCCTCACGTTCAACTCGCTGCGGATGGTCCACCTCGGCAGCGACAACCACACCACCGAGGTCTACAACGTCGAGGCGAACGTCCCCGAAGGGCTGCGCCGCGTCTCGCAGCTGTCGGTCTACCTGGCGCTCCTGCTGGCGATCGCCGGCGCGGTGGTGCTCATCCGCCGCCGCGAGGGTCCGCTGTGGCTGTGGCTCGGGGTGCCGGTGGCGATGTGGATCGCGGTGGCGCCGGTGCTCGGCACGCCGCGCTACCGCTCGCCGCTCGACCCGTTCCTCGTGATGTTCGCGGCGGTCGCGGTGGCGGCGCTGCTCAGCCGCCGGGATCGCCGAGCGTGATGCCCTCGACCTCGGGAACCTGGGCGCGCGAGGTGGTGTCGCGGCGCTTTGAGTCGAGCTTCCACAGCCGCCAGTCAGCGTTCGCGAACACGGGCGGCTGAAGGCCGCCGCCGGGGCGTTTCGCGGCCTCGCCCGGGGGCGGGCGCGTGACGGCGTCGAGGGCGTAGTCTGCGCCCTGGGTGACCGGCACGTGCGGGTGGGTGTTGTTCGGCGAGCGCGAGCCGAGCGGGTGCTCGCTGAGCATGTAGGACTGCCAGAGCTGGCTCTCCTGCGGGGTGTCGAGGCGCACGCTCGCGCCGGCCGGGATCGCGCCGCCCCAGTCGCGCAGGTCGCGCAGCTCGACGGTGAGCTGGTCGAAGGAGGTGGCCACCTCGTCGCGTGCGGCGGCGAGGGCGGTGATCCCGAAGAGCCCGAGCACGGCGAGTGCGGCGATGCGCGGCACGATGCTCCTGCGCCAGAGCAGCGAGCCTGCGGCGACCACGGCGATTACCACGATCAGCGGTCCCGCGAAGGAGAGGGTCTTGTAATAGAAGTACTCGCCGAAGGTCACGTTGCGGAAGTAGACGGCCGCGAGCAGCGCGAGGCCGAGCACCACGGCGTAGGGGATCGCCAGGCGCCGTGGCTGGCGTGAGAGCCCGTAGGCACCGAGGGCGAGCACGCCGAGGGCGAGGATCCCGCCGCCGGGCACCCCGCCCGCGCCGAGGAAGAACTCGAGGTTCGGGTAGTAGGTCACGTCGCCGCGCCAGCCCACGAGCGAGTTGCTCGGGTCGCCGAGGATGGCGATGCCCTCCGCCAGCTTCTCGAGCACGCCCTGGATCGGCACGAGCAGCAGCAGCCCGAGCGGGATCATCCAGATGAGCGACTTCGGGCCGCGCCAGAGCCTGCGCGGATCGAGCGGCGCCACCTCCTCGCCGCGGGCCTTGCGCTTGCGCCGGTCGACGATGAACACGCCGGCGAGGATCAGCGCCGGGAACGGCAGCATCAGCGGGTAGGCGAACACGCCGCCCGCCAGCATCAGGGCGAGCAGCCAGCCCGCCCTGCGCTCTCGCTTGCGCACCCATTCGTCGGCCAGCACCAGCGCGAACGGCAGCGTGAGCAGCCCCCACATCTGGTTGTAGTAGGGGTGCGTGGCGAGGTGGAAGACCATCCGGTCGAGCACCGCCGCCGCCCCCGCGAGCACCGCGACCCCCGCCGCGGCCCCGAACGTGTGCCGCGCGAGCAGGAAGAAGCCGAGCCCGGCGATTGCGAGCAGGATCGCCGTGACCGTCATGAGGGCCTGCCATGGCTCGAGGCCGGACACGCTCGACACCGCCGCGAGTGAATAGAAGATCGGGTACTTCGAGCGCCACGGGATCTGGACCTCGTCTACCGGGTAGGCGGTCTGGGTCGAGTTCGGGTAGGCGTGCTGGAGCAGCGTGGTGCTGCCGACCGCGAGATGGGCGTCCGAGCCGTAGCCGGTGACCGTTGCCACGCCCGAACGGAAGGTCGGCAGCAGCGCGATGGCCGTCACGAGCACCGCGACGACGGCGAGGGCGCCGAGCACCATGCCGTCGGCGTGCGGCGCGGGCTTCGGGTAGCGCCGGTGGACGGCGAAAGCCGAGAGCGCCGCGCCCACGAGCACCACCGCCAGCGATAGGTGGAACGGCACCGCGGCGAAGCCGAGCAGCGTGAGCGCCAGCCCGCTGGCCACGGCCCCGGAGGGGAGCACGAAGAGCAGCCGGTAGGGCTGCAGGCGCTCGGGCACCAGCGCGCGGGCCAGGGCGTGGCCGCACAGCCCGAACACGAAGATCGTGGCGAGGGCGGCACGGGTCACGTCGGCCACGGCGGCCGGTCCGCTCACCCCGGCCTGCCTGGCCTCCCACAGCGCGCCGAGGCCTGCCAGACCGAGGCCCCCGGCCCACAGCAGCAGCGTCCTGCGGCCCGGCGAGCCGAGCCGGCGGCCGACCCTGGCCGTCACCGCGCTCATGGCCTCTTCTCCCTGCGCGCCTCGAGCACCCGCTTGAGGAACTGCGGGTTGCCGACGAGGTAGCGGCGCCACATCCGGCGCGGCTCGATCACGAGTCGAAACACCCACTCCATGCCGCGGTCGGCGAGCCAGTGGGGCGCGCGCGGCGTGCGGCCGGAGACGTAGTCGAAGAGTGCGCCGATCGTCCAGACGACGCCGGCGTCGAGGCGGTCGAAGTTGCGCTCCACGAACACCTCCTGGCGCGGCGTGCCCATACCCACGAGCAGGATGTCCGGCTTCTGCTGGGCGATGTGCTCGATCACCCGCTCCTCGTGCGCCGAGTCGTCGTCGAAGAAGCCGTGGTGGGTGCCGGTCACCTGCAACCGCGGGTACCAGCGCCTGAGAGCCTCGGCCGCCTCCGCCGCCGCGCCGGGCTCCGAGCCGAGCAGGTAGATCGAGCGGCCCTTCGCCTCGCACAGGGAGGCGACGCCCCAGATCCAGTCCGCGCCCGTCATGCGGTGGGGCACCTGCAGGCCGATCGCCTTCGCGGCCAGGCGCACGCCGTACCCGTCGCAGTAGACGAGGTCGGAGGAGAGCAGCGAGTGACGCAGCTCGGGGAGGTCGAAGGACTGGTTGATCACGTGCGCGTTCACGTAGGAGACGCGCTTGTGGGCGCGCTGCTCGGCCCAGTCGACGATCTGGCGCAGGAGGTCGGCCGGCGGTGCGGTCTGCACCTCGACGTCGAAGATCGGGGAGGGGGCTGACGGTGTCGCGGCCACTACGGCTGGGGCTCCAGTCCGAAGGGGACCCGCGCGGGCGAGCGGCGTGCGGCGAGCTCGCGGCGCTTTCGCAGCGCTGCGGGCAGGCGGCGTGCGGCGTCGCGGTAGGCGAGCAGCAGGTGGGGCTCGCGCAGCAGCGTGTAGGCGAGTGCGGCGGCCTCCCAGGCGAGGATCCGCGGGGAGTCGCGCAGGAGGTCGCGAAGGGTGTCGTTCTTGGCCATCATCAGATAGCGGTTGCGAAACTGCATCTGCCTGCTCTCCCGGGACATCTGGCGACGCGTTGACGGGGAGTAGCACCGCACATGGTAGGCGACGGCGCCCGGCTCATAGACGCATCGCCAGCCGAGCGCGCGCGCCCGCCAGGCCAGGTCGACGTCGCTTGCCCAGCGCTCGAAGTCGGGGTCGAACACCCGGCCCTCGATGCGGCAGTCCTCGAGGGTCTCGCGGCGATAGAGCGCTGCGGCGCCGTCGACCCCGAAGCACTCACCGGGCAGGTCGAACGCTCCGGAGGGGCGCCCGTGGCCGGCGATCGTGTTCTTGCGGCGCCTGTCGATCGTCATCGAGGCGGCGTCGATCGCGTCGAGGCGCTCGCCGGCGCCGGGGCCGAGGGTGCGGATGAGCTTCGGGGCGACGGCTCCCACGCCGGGCTCCGCGAGCCGCGGGCGCGCCGCGGCGAGGAAGCCGGGCTCGAGGAAGCAGTCGGCGTTCGTCAAGAGGACCGAGTCGCCCCCCGCGGCGTCGATGCCCGCCTCGATCGCCTCGCAGTAGCTGCTCGCGCCGGGTACGGACACGACCCGCGCGCCGTGCTCGCGGGCGAGCGCGGCCGACCCGTCCGCCGAGGAGGCATCGACCACCACGATCTCGGCGTCCTCCTGGGCCGCGGCGGCCGGCAGCGACACGCGCAGCAGCTCGGCCTCGTCGTAGGAGGGGATCACGATTGTCGTCTTCACGCCAGCAGCCTCGCGTAGATCGCGGCGGTCTCGGCTGCGGTGCGCTCCCATGAGAGCTCGGCCGCACGCGCCCGCCCGCGCTCGTCGAGGATCGCCGCGTCGCGCAGGCCCTCGCGGATCGCGCGCTTCATGTCCTCGCGGCTGCGCGGGTCGAATAACACGGCGGCGCCGGCGGCGGTCTCGGGGAGCGCGGTGGCGTTGGCGAGGGCCACCGGCGTGCCGCGCACCATCGCCTCGAGCACCACGAGGCCGAAGCCCTCGTAGAGGCTCGGGTGCACGAGCAGGTCGGCACCGCGCATGAGCGCGTCGAGGTGGGCGTCGTCCACGTAGCCGAGGAACGCGACCGGGGCGCTGCCCGCCAGCGCCTTCAGCCGCTCGCCCTCGCCGGCGTCCGAGCCGGCGATCAGGAGCTGGTGGGGCATCCCCTCCTCGTGGAGCTCCCCGTAGGCCTTCACGAGCGTGTCGAGGTTCTTCTTGCGCCGCAGGTCGCCCACGGCGAGCAGGTAGGGCCCGGCCGGGGGCTGCTCATCGCCGGGCGGCAGCGCCGGCGCCTCGGGGATCACGTGCACCTTCTCCTCCGCGACGCCGTAGCGCTCGCACACGTCGCGCCGGGTCCACTCCGATGGGCAGATCACGGCCTCCGCGGAGCGCGCCGCGCGCTTCGCGAAAGTGCGGTACTTGAGGCCCGTCTTCGGCGCGAAGTCCTCGGGGTGGGCCTCGAAGGCCAGGTCGTGGATCGTCACGACGCCGGGGCAGGGGCGGCGCAGCGGCAGGAAGCAGTTCGGGCTATGGATCAGGCCGGCGCCGTCGCGCTTCAGGCGCCGGGGCAGCGTGACCTGCTCCCACAGCACCTCGATCCGCCCGCCGCCGTCGAGGAAGTCGAGCAACCACGGGTCGTCGCGCTTCGCCAGCGCGCCCACGAGCTCGCGCGTATAGCGGCCCCACCCCCGGATCTCGGAGGCATGGGCGTCGCGGGCGTCGATTGCGACCGTCTGGGGCACGGAATGAGGGTAGGCAGTGCCGGCGTCGGCGTCAGCAATCGGACAAAGGGGGTGTTGCGCGGCGCGCGCACCGGAGAAAGTGTGCCCAACGAAACTACGAGTGGAGAGAGACCCTTGAACCGATTTCCGAGAGCGGCGCTGGCAGCCGCCGTCCTTGCAGCGACGATGGCCGCCGTCCCGGCCCAGGCAAAGATCCAGCCGATACCCGACCGCGAATCCGCGGAGGATCTGGCGCAGGCCATGGCCTCTGACCGCAAGATGGTCAAGCGCGCGTTCTTCTCCGTCGTCCCGCCGGTGGGGAATCCGGCGGCTGTCTCGACCACCAAGCTCGCCGACTTCCCGCGCCGGGGCAAGAGCTACGCGATCCTGTCATCGGGCGATGCGGCCCGCGCCGGCGAGCGCAATCGCAGCGGCTCGCTCTCCGGCGCAAACCTCGGGCCGCTCCTGCGCGGCACCCGGGACGCGGTGATCATGCGTGTCGATCTGCGCGTGCCCAGCAACGCGAACTGCCTGTCGTTCCGCTTCCGTTTCCTGACCGACGAGTTCCCGGAGTTCGTGAACGACCTATTCAACGACGCGTTCATCGCGGAGCTAGGCAATTCGAACTGGGCGGCGGCCGGACCGTCGGACCCGACGATCACCGCGCCGAACAACTTCGCGGTCGATTCGCAGAAGCGCCCGATCAGGGTCAACTCCGTGGGCGACACGAGCTTGACCAAGGCAAACGCCAAGGGCACGACCTACGACGGGGCGACCAAGGTCCTGCGCGCGTCGACGGAGGTCAAGCCCGGTAACCGCACCCTCTACCTGTCGATCTTCGACCAGGGCGATCGCGGCTACGACTCGACGGTGTTCCTCGACCGCCTGACGATCTCGCGAAACGGCTCGTGCGAGAGCGGCGTGATCGTCGACTAAGCGGCGGCGGCGAGTTCATAAACGGCCCACGTCTCCCGGGCGACCTCGTTCCAGGTCCGCCCGGGAGGTCTGGCGCCGCTGCCGGCAAGGCGCTGCGCCGCCGCGATCAGCGCGCTGAGGTCCCCGGGCACCACGAGCTCATAACCCTCCGCGCCCTCGAGCGCCTCGGGGAGGGCGCCCGCGGCGTAGGCCGCGACGGGGGTGCCGCAGGCGAGTGCCTCCACCGCCGGCAGGCCGAAGCCCTCGTCCTCGCTCGGCACGACCAGCGCGAGTGCGGCCGTGTAGAGGGCGGCGAGCTCCTCGTCGCTCACGCGGCCGGTGAGGAATACCCGGCCGGTGGCCGCCAGCGCACGAGCGCGGTGGTCGGTGCGGCCCGCGAGCACGAGCGGCGGGGCCTTCG
>JACCYP010000317.1 GCA_013696425.1 Thermoleophilaceae bacterium | reverse complement strand
GAGCCCGGCCCCGGCGGGCTCGAGCGCCCGCCCGGGAAGAACTTGAACTGCTCCGCCTGCAGCGCCGGCGTGGCGAGCTTGCCCCCCACGTAGCCCGCGACGAACGTGTTCACGTCGTTCGGCGTCGAGAAGATCGCGCCCGATGCCCAGGCCCCGGACGGGCTGATGAGGTTGGTCACGTCCTCGAACCCCCCCTCGGCGGCCACATAGCCGTGGATGAACGGCCGCGGCAGCGGCAGGCGGGTGGGGAAGGTCGTCTCCGAGAGCGCGAGCGGGCCGAACACGACCTCCTGGAGCAGCGCGGGATAGGTCTTGCCCGACGCGGCTTCGGCCATCAGGCCCACGACGATGTTGTCGGTGTTCGAGTACTCGTACTTCGATCCGGGCGGGAACACCAGCCCGTCCGTGCGGACCCAGTCGATGATCTGCTTCGTCGACACGAAGCCGCCTGGCTTGGTCTGAAGCTGCTTTTGGAAGCCCTTCGACTGCGTGTAGTCCGGCACGCCGCTCGTGTGGCCGAGCAGCTGGCGCAGGGTGACGGCCCCCCAGGCAGCCGGGAGATCGGGGCGGCGTGAGGCGATCGTGTCGTCGAAGGAGAGCTGGCCCTTTCCGATCAGGTCGAGCGCGACGGCGCCACTGAAGGCCTTGCTGACGCTGGCGATACGCATGTGGTCGGTCGGCCTGGCGGCCGCGCGCGTGCGGGTGTTCGCCACGCCGGCCGTGAAGGTCTTGGTCGAGCCGTTCTTGCGGAGGGTCGCGATGGCGCCGGGCGGGGCGCCATCGACCTTCACGAACGCCCTCATCTGCTTCTTGAACAGCGCCTCGTCAGCAGCGCCGGCCTGGGCGGCGGGGGCCGCCATCGCGAGCGCCAATCCGGCCGCGAGCAGCGGGCCGTGCTTCATGCCTCGGCGCCCATGAGCAGGCCGAGCTGGCGTGACTGGGCGATGAGCGTGCCGTCTGGAGTCCATAGACGTCCATCCTCCTCGAAAAATCCGTCGCGGACGTAATTTGTTTCGAACCGGCCGAGCAGCAGCGCGTCGGGCTGCGGGAGCGGCGCGCGGAAATAGACGCTCATCTCGATGGTAGGTGCGGCCGCGAGCTTCGTGAGCCGCGGCCACGGCGCCGGGAACCAGGCGTCGGCGAGCACGAGCACGGTGAGCGCATCCAACTGTCGCTCCTCCCTGAGGCCGAGCCACCCGCCGGTGAGCCCCTTGTCCGCGCCCGCAAAGGGCTTCTCGCCGAAGCGCCACTGCATCGACAGGCGCTCGGTGAACGGGGGAGGGTCGGGCCGGGGCGCGCCGCTCGGCGGGGCATCGCGGGGCCCGGGCGGCTCGATCCCCTCGGGCATCGGCGTGTCGTCGAGCAGCGGGCCGGGCCAGGCGGGGGAGAACGAGGCCATTGCGATGCCCAGCAGCTTCCCATCCTGCTCGAGGCGCGCGCTCGTGAACGCGAGCGAGCGCCCGGCGCGCTCCACGACCGGCTTCACCACCACCGGGCCCTGCTCTGGCTTGCGCAGGAACGACATCGTCATCGTCCGCGGCCGGCGCTCCGGATCGTCGACGGCGATCTGCATCGCGCGCATCACGATCGCCATCACGTAGCCGCCGAGCGGCCCGACGGGCGTGTACCAGCGCCGGTCGATACGACCCTCGAAGGAGCCGTCGCCGAGGGGTGCGAGCCCCGTGTCCTCGTCGAAGGGCACGGGCGGAAGATAATCAGCGCATGACCTACGACCGCTTCGAGCGCGCGTTCGGTTCCCGCGACGCCCCGTTCGCCTTCGTCGACCTCGATGCCATGTGGCGCAACTCGGCGGGGATGCTCGCCCGCGCGGCCGGGAAACCGATCCGCATCGCGTCGAAGTCGATCCGCGTGCGCGAGCTGATCGGGCTGGCGCTCGCATCCGATCCGGGTTATGCGGGCCTCATGACCTTCACGCTGCGCGAGACGCTCTGGCTGGCCGGCCACGGCTTCGAGGACCTGCTGCTCGCCTACCCCACCACCGACCGCGAGGCGCTGCGCGAGCTCGCCCGCTCCGAGGCCGCCGACCCGGTGCTGATGGTCGACTCGCCCGACCACCTCGACCTGATCGACGCCGCCATGGGCGCCGGCCACCGCGAGGTGCGCCTGTGTATCGAGATCGACCTCGCCTACCCGCTGCTCGGCGGGCGCGTGCGGATCGGGCCGAAGCGCTCGGCGATTCGGACGCCCGGAGCCGCGCGGGCCCTGGCGGCGCAGATCGGCGCGCGGCCCGGCTTCCGCCTCTCGGGACTGATGGGCTACGAGGGGCACGTCGCCGGGCTCGGCGACCGCCCGCCGGGGCGGCGCCTGCGCGGCATGGCGATCGAGCGGATGCAGCGGGCCTCGGTGCGCGAGATGGCCGAGCGCCGCGGCGCGATCGTGACCGCCGTGCGCGAGGAGGCGGAGCTCGACTTCGTGAACGGCGGCGGCACCGGCTCGCTGCACCTGACCACCGAAGAGGACGCGGTCACCGAGCTGACCGCCGGCTCGGGCTTCTTCGCGCCCGCGCTCTTCGACGGCTACGCGTCCTTCGACCTCTCCCCCGCGGCCGGCTTCGCGCTGCCGATCGCGCGCAAGCCCGGCCCGCGGACCGTGACCGCGCTCGGCGGCGGCTACCTCGCGAGCGGGCCCGCCGACCGTGACCGGCTGCCGGTGCCGTGGCTGCCCGAGGGACTGGCGCTCGACCCCAACGAGGGCGCGGGTGAGGTCCAGACGCCGCTGAGCGGCGACGCCGTGGCGGGCCTCCGCGTCGGCGACCGCGTCTACATGCGCCACTCGAAGGCCGGTGAGCTGTGCGAGCGCTTCGACTCGGTGCTGCTCGTCGAGGACGACGCGGTGACCGGCGAGGTGCCGACCTACCGCGGCGAGGGCCAGGCGTTCCTGTAGTTGCTCAGCCGCCGAGCAGCACGCGCGTGACGAACGCGGTCTTGGCCTTCGTGTAGCCCTCACGGTCGTTCTCGAAGCGCTCGGCCAGCTCGGCCTTGAGCGCGGCGTACTCGCCCGCCAGGGCCGGATCGCCGCGCAGCACGTCGCGGAAGCGCAGCTCCATCCGGAAGCGGGGCGAATCGGTGGGCACGAGGTGCAGCTGGTGGGTCCGGTGGTTCGGGTCGGGCTTCACGAACCAGTGCATCTCCTCGTGGCGGTAGGGCGAGTAGAGGTAATCGAGCGCCACCAGCCGCTCGAAGGAGAGCAGCGACTCCTCGAGCCCCTCGACGCCCACGAGGATGTCGATCACCGGCTTCGCGGCGAGGCCCGGGACGGCGGTGCTCCCCACGTGGTGCACGCCGCCGGTGACCCATGGACCGATCGCCTCCTCGAGCGCCGCCCGCTCCTCCTCGAACCGCTCCGGCCAGGCCGCGTCGTAGGCGACGATCCGGACCGGCTCGGTCAAGAAACCGGACCGAGCACCCGGTCGGTGAAGTCGTTCGAGAAGCGCCCGCCGGGGTCGAGCCTCGCGCGCACCTGCTGGAAGTCGTCCCAGCCGGGGTAGGCGGGCGCGAGGTCGGCGGCGGTGCGGTAGTGGCGCTTACCCCAGTGCGGGCGCCCGTCGAGCGAGCGCATGATGCCCTCGACCGCGCGCATGTAGGTCTCGAACTCCATCCCGGCGAACTGGTGCACCGCGATGTAGGCGCAGTCGCGGCCGCCCGCGGGCGAGAGGAAAGAGTCGTCCTGCGCCACGACCCGCACCTCGAGCGGGAAGGTGATCGGCAGCTCGCGGCGCTTCACGAGGTCGAGCACGCGCCGGACCGCCTCCGGGCCGGCCGCGCGCGGCACCGAGTACTCCATCTCCGTGAAGCGCACACTGCGCTGGTTGGCGAACACGCTGTAGGCGTAGTCCTTGCGCACCTCCCTGCCGAAGGAGCGGGCGATACCGCGGTTGATGCGCGGGATGAGCGAGGGGCGTGCGCGACCGAGGCGGCAGGCGGCGCCGAGGCCGGCGTTCTCGAGCAGCACGTCCTTGATCCACACGTCCCGGGCCGACAGGGGCTCCGGCGGATCGCTCGTGCGCTCGCATGTGCGCAAAAGCGCGGTGTCGGTGTAGGGGAACACGAAGAACTCGAAGTGGTGGTTGCGCTCGGCGAGCCCATCCCAGTCCTCGAGCACGTCGGCCAAGGGACGCGGCTCGTCGGTGCGGACCAGGGTGAACAGCGGCACGCAGCGCAGCGTGAGCTCTGAGATCACGCCGAGCGCGCCCACGGACACGCGCGCGGCGCGAAGGAGGCCGGCGTCGCTGCCGTCGACCTCGACCACCGAGCCGTCCCCCACCACGAGCCGCATCGCGTCGACCTGGGCGGAGATGTTCTTGAACTCGATGCCCGTGCCGTGCGTGCCGGTGGCCACGGCACCCGCCACCACCTGGGCGTCGATGTCGCCGAGGTTCTCCATCGCGAGGCCGTGCTCGGCGAGCGCCGGGCCGAGCTCGTTGAGCGTGATGCCGGGCTGCACCCGCGCGCGCAGGCTCTCGCGGTCGGCCTCGATCAGGCCGTCCATGCGGCGCAGGCTCACCATCCGCTCGTCGCTCAGCGCGATGTCGGAGAACGAATGGCCCGACCCGGCGGGCCGGATCCGCTGCCCGGCCTCGGCGGCACGAAGGACGGCGTCCTGGAGCTCAGCCTCGGAGGCCGGCTCCTCGAACACCTCGGGCGCGGCGATCTGATCGCCCGCCCAGTTCTTCCACCGCCTAGTCCGAATCGCTCTCGGCCGCACGAATGCGCTCACACAGCGACCGCATGAGGGCCCAGCCGATATCCGGGTTGCGGGCCACGAACTCGCGAAAGGTCTCCGAGTCCATCCCGAATGAGAAGAGCTTGTCGGAGGTCGTAGTGATCGTCGCGCTGCGGCCGCCGCCGTCGATTAGGGCGATCTCGCCGAAGTGGTCGCCGTCGGAGATCGTGCCGCGCGTGCGGTCGCCGACCGTCACCTCGGCCTCGCCCTTTACGACCACGAAGAAGCTGTTGCCGTCCGCGCCCTCGACGGTGACCTGCGAGCCCTCCTCGATGGTCTCGTTGGTCATCGCCTTGGCGAGCGATTTGAGCTGACGCTTGGAGAGCCCCGCGAGCAGCGGTACGCGTGCGAGCACGTCTTCGGCTGGCATCGGCGCGACCGTATCCGATCGGGCGGCGCTCGTCACGGCCCCCCGGTTAGGCTCGCCTCGATGTCGGACCCACAGGGCACAGAGCTGTCCGGCAAGACGCTGGCCGACCGCTACAAGGTCGAGACGCCTCTGTCGCAGGGTGCGATGGGAGCCGTCTTCATCGCACGCGACCAGCGCACGGGCGGCGAGGTGGCCGTTAAGCAGCTCATCGACCCCGCCCAGGCGCGGCGCTTCGAGATCGAGGGCCGGCTGCTTGCCCGGCTCGACCACGAACGCGTGGTGAAGGTGCTCGACCACTTCGCCCAGGGTCGCGACCGGTTCCTCGTGATGGAGCTGATCGAGGGGCCCAGCCTGCTCGAGGTGCTCCAGGACCACGGCCAGCCCGGCATCGATCTCGACGAGGTGCTCATGTTCACCCGCAACGCCTGCGAGGCGCTCGAGTACGTGCACGGCCAGCAGGTGGTGCACCGCGACGTGAAGCCCTCGAACCTGATCCTCTCCGCCGAGGGCGTGGTGCTCGTGGACTTCGGGATCGCGCGCGTGGTGAGCGCGGACGGAGCCACAACCGCCATCGGCACGCCGGGCTTCATGGCGCCCGAGGTGATGATCGCCGGCAACGCCTCCGCGCGCAGCGACGTGTACGGGATCGCGGCCACGCTCTGGACGCTCCTCGGCGGCAAGCCGCCGCCCTTCGGCCACCAGGAGGAGCTGGTGGCCCAGCTTCCCCGCTCGGCGAAGCCGATCCGCGAACCACTCTTCCAGGCACTCCAGCCGATGCCCGAGGACCGCCAGGCCTCTGCCGCGACGTTCGCCGAAGAGCTCGGCCAGCCGCTGGCCGAAGTCGGTGGCAGGGGTGTCGAGCTGAGCGCCCCCGGCCCCGAGCCCAAGCGCGAGGTGCTCGAGTCGATCGCCCGCACCGCAGCCGGCCTCTTCGACGCCGCCGCGACCTCGATCGCGCTGGTCGACTCTGCCGGCGGGCTCGTCTACCAGGCGGCGTGGGGGGCCGGGGCCGAGGAGATAGTGGGCGTCACACTTGGGCCCGGCGAGGGCATCGCCGGCGCCGTCGCGCAGAGCGCGCGCGCCGAGGTGATCTCCGACTGCCGCGGCGACTCGCGCTTTGCCGCCGGGATCGCCGCCGGAACGGGGTATGTGCCCCACACCATGCTCGTGATCCCGCTCGAGGAGAACGGTCTGGTGCGCGGCGTGCTGACCGTGCTCGACCGCCGCGACGGAGAGCTCTACGGAGCCGAGGACCTGGCGCGCGCGACGCTGTTCGCGGACCTGGCGCTGGTCGCGCTGGAGTAAGTCCCCACTCACCCGCTTCGGGCCTATAGTGGGATCTTGATGCGACGGCTGCTCGTATTAACGGTGCTCGCACTCGGACTCGCCGCCGCCCCGGCCCATGCGGCGACCCAGGGCTTCGGCGTCTTCACCCACAACGGCGACGGCACGCTGACCCTGACCGTCACGAACACCAGCGACGCCCTCGAGCAGATCGACTCGGTGGAGTTCCGCTTCCCGATCGGCTCGGGCTACACCGTGGCGAGCGCCACCGGCCCGGGCGGCGCGTGCGGTGGCGGAGGCTCGCCGGGCTACACCCTCTGCGGGTTCACTGACATCCCCGCCGGCCAGTCGCGGACGATCCGGGTGGCACCGAGCCCGGCGCCGTACTCCGATCGCGGCGGCGGCTCCCTCGGAATTTATGGCGGCGGGGACTGCGGCAACCCCTCGCCGTGCGTCTCAACGATCACCGGCCCCGAGCCGCTGCCGGTCACGGCGCCGCCCCCCACGCCCACCCAGACCGGACCCACGCCCACACAGGACCAGACCCAGGTGATCACGCCTCTCACGGGCACCGTGCTCGTGCGCCAGCCGGGCCAGAAGGTGTTCACCAAGCTCCTGGCCGCGACGCTCATCAAGGATCGCTCCGAGGTGGACACCCGCAAGGGCACCGCCCGGATCACGGTGGCGAAGGACAAGTTCGGCGGTACCTCCACCGCCGATGTCTCCCTCGGCCTCGTGATCGTCGACCAGATGGGCAGGCTCACCCAGCTCAAGCTCTCCGAGAAGCTGACCGGTTGTCCTAGGGGCGACAAGCGCAAGTCGCGCTCCAAGTCGAAGGCCTCCAGGCGCAAGCCGAAGAAGCGGCGGGTGTTCGTGAAGTCCAAGGACAACTTCCAGACCCGTGGCAACCACGCCGCCGGCACCGTGCGCGGAACGCAGTGGACCACGAACGACACCTGCAAATCGACCACGATCAGGGTCACCGAGGGCATCGTCGCGGTGCGCGACTTCGTGAAGAAGCGGACCGTTTCGGTCCGGGCGCCGAAGAGCTACACGGCCCGCGCCCGCAAGCGCTGACCCGCCCGTGAGCGCCCGCCAGCGTCGCCGCCGCTGGCTGATGGCCCTCGCCGCGCTGGTGGCTGGCGGTGCCGGCCTCACCGCGCTGTTCACCGGCGTGCTCGACAGGGCCGAGAACGCGAGCGTCGACGCCCGCTTCGAGGTGCGCGGCGCGCAGAAGCCTTCGAAGGACGTCGTAGTCGTGGCGGTGGACGACCGCACGCTGCTTGGACTCAAGAGCTCGTGGCCGCTCCCCCGCGCAGATCAGGCGCGCTTCGTCGACGAGCTGCGCCGCTACGACCCGAAGCTGATCGCCTACGACGTGCAGCTCACCGAGGCGAGCAAGGACCCGGAGGCCGACGAGGCGCTCTACGAGGCCGTCTCCCGCGCGCGCCCGGTCGTGCTCGCCACCACCTCCGTGCTGCCCGGCGGCAAGACCACGATCTTCGGCGGCGACGAGGTGGTGCGGGACGCCGGCGCCTTCCCCGGCAACGGCTTCTTCCCCGTGGCATCCGGAGGCGTGATCCGGCGACTGCCGTTCTCGACACTCGGCCTCGACTCCTTCGCCGTGGTGGCCGCACGGGCGGCGCGCGAGGGCTTGAAGCCGGAGCGCGACGCCTTCCGCGACGGTGGCGCCTGGATCGACTTCGCCGGGGGCAACCGGACCGTGCCGCGCTACGAGTGGCTCGACGTGCTGCGGGGCAGGGTCCCGCGCGACGCGCTGAAGGACAAGATCGTGGTCGTCGGCGTGACGGCGGACACCGAGCAGGACATCCACCCCACCTCCGCGCGCGGCAACGATTTCATGCCGGGTGCCGAACTCCAGGCGAACGCCATCGCCACCGTGCTCGGCGATGTGCCGCTTCGAGGGGTGCCGCGGTGGCTCGAGGTGGCGCTCGTGCTGGCGCTCGCCCTGCTCGCCCCGCTCGCGATGCTCAGGCTGAGGGTCACGCGCACGCTGGCGCTCTCGCTCGCCGCCCTGGCGCTCTACCTGGTGCTCACGCAGCTCGCCTTCGACTCCGGCGAGATCCTGCCGGTGGCGGCTCCGGTGCTCGGCCTCGTCGTCGGGGCGGCGGGCGCCTCGACCGTCGAGTACGTGACCGAGGTGCGCGAGCGCCGGCGCCTGCGCGGGGTGTTCGCGCGCTTCGTGCCGGGACCGGTGGTGGACGCCGTAGTGGCCCAGGCCGACGAGGAATCCGGGCTCGCGGGCGTCGAGCTCGAGGCCACCGTTCTCTTCTCCGACCTGCGCGGCTTCACGACGTTCGCGGAGCACCAGTCCGCCGCCACGGTGATCGAGGTCCTGAACGCCTACCTAAGCGAGATGAGCGATGCCCTGCTCGAGGCCGGCGGCACGATCGTCGCCTACATGGGCGACGGGATCATGGCCGTGTTCGGCGCGCCCGTGCCGGACGAGACCCACGCTGACCGCGCGCTGGCAGCGGCCCGCGACATGACCGGCGCGCGCCTCGAGCGCTTCAACGCCTGGCTGCGCGAGCGGGGCCTCACCGAGGACGGCTTCCGCATGGGCGTCGGCCTCAACAGCGGCTCGGTGATGTCGGGCACCGTCGGCTCCGCGCAGCGCATGGAGTACACGACGGTCGGGGACACCACCAACGTGGCCGCGCGCCTCGAGGGCATGACGAAGGCGATCGGTACCTCGATCCTGCTCTCGGAGACGACACACGACCTGCTCTCCGACGCGGGCGAGCTGCGCGACGTGGGCGAGGTCGAGGTACGCGGGCGCGCCGCGCCCATGCGCGTCTGGTCGAACTGAGAACGACAACAGTCGGCCGACTGAGTCGGCCGCCTCTGACGAGCGGCGAGGAGACCCGCCTACTCGCCGGCGGCGGCAGCCTCGGCCGCCGCTTCGACCTTGTCAGGGTCCGGCGACCAATTGCGCTCGGGGTCGGGCGGGGTGTCGCGCAGGTACCACTCAGCGTCGAGGGCGGCTCGGCAGCCGGAGCCGGCGGCGGTCACCGCCTGGCGGTAGGTGTGATCCACCAGGTCGCCGGCGGCGAACACGCCCGGGACGCCCGTTCGAGTCGAGGGCTCCTCGGTGACGACGTTGCCGTCCTCGGTGAGCTTAACCTGCCCTTCGACGAGGTGCGAGAGCGGCTGGTGGCCGATCGCGACGAAGGCGCCGTCGATGTCCTCCACGCGGTCCTCACCGCCCTCGGTGTGCTCGAGCACGACCTTGTCGAGCTTGCCGTTGCCGTCGAAGCTCTTCACCACGTAGGGCGTGAGCAGCTCGATGTTCTCGGTCTCGCGAGCGCGGTCGATCATGATCTTCGAGGCGCGGAACTCGTCGCGGCGGTGGACGATGCCGACCTTCGAAGCGAACTTCGAGAGGAAGATCGCCTCCTCCATGGCCGTGTCTCCGCCGCCGATGATCATCGTCGGCTTGTCGCGGAAGAAAGCCGCGTCGCATGTGGCGCAGTAGGAGACGCCCTTGGCGGAGAGCTCCTCCTCGCCGGGCACGCCGAGCTTCTTCGGCTCGGCGCCCATCGCGAGGATCACGGTGCGCCCGGAGATCTCCTGGTCGCCGACCCACACCGTGTGCAGGCCGCCGTCCTTCGAGAGTTCGATGCGCGTGGCGTCGTCGGTGATGAAGCGGGTGCCGAAACGCTCCGCCTGATCGCGGAACTGCTGCATCATCTCCGGGCCCATGATGCCGTCGGGGTAGCCGGGGTAGTTCTCGACGTCAGTGGTCTGCTGGAGCAGGCCGCCCCAGGCGAATCCCTCGATCACGACCGGGTTCAGGTCGGCCCGCGAGGCGTACAGGGCTGCGGTGTAGCCCGCTGGCCCCGATCCGACGATCACCACGTTTTCGGTCTCGCTCACGTTACCTCCGCTTTCACTTTACTTTTTGAAGTATAGCCCTCGGCCTTCCGTTCGGCCTCCCACCTGTGCACGGTGCCGCGCAGCCTCAGGAACATCATCAGGCCGGGAATGATCGGCAGCCAGTAGAAGGCGAAGCGGTAGGTGAGGATCACCGGGAACACCTCGTCCTCGGATATGCCGAAGAGGATGAACGATCCGATCAGGCCGGCGTCGAGCGTGCCCACCCCGCCGGCCGGGGAGGGAAACAGGTTCGCGGCCGTGCCGACGAAGAAGCCCTGCACGAGCGCGCCGAACTGGATCTCCACGCCATAGGCGTGGAAGCAGGCCCAGAGCGCCCCGATGTTGCACGTCCAGAAGCCGACCGAGCCCACCACCGCGGGCGGGCCGCGGCGCTTGTCGCGCACGATGTCGCCCGCGGTGCGCACGCCGGTTGCCACCAGCGCCGGCACGGTGGCGATCCGCGCGGCGAACTTCGCGAAGCGCTTGCGCGTGCCGAGGCGCTGCACCTGGCGGTCGAAGTTCCCCGGGATGCGCGCGATCAGCAGGATCAGCACGAGGACGACGCCGGCCACGGCGGCGGGGATGATCGTGCCGCCCTTCGGGTTGTCGCCCGGGAGCACCCCCGCGCGCAGCAGGACCCCGAAGATCACGAGCGCCGAGAGGTAGACGACGTACTGGATGCACAGGAAGGCCACGAGCCGGCAGGCAGCGCGCGGGCGCTCGACGCCGCCCTTGCGCAGCGCCCAGTACATCAG
>JACCYP010000294.1 GCA_013696425.1 Thermoleophilaceae bacterium | reverse complement strand
TCCTCGAGGTTGCCGAGCAGGATGTCGACGGTCGGCGCGATATCGGGCACCTTCGCGACCATCTTCTCGTTGGAGAAGTCGAGGAAGTGGATCATCCGCGAGGGGAGGAAGGGGATCTCGCGGAGGGGCGCGGGGGCATCCAGCGCAAGGGGCTTGAAGAAGTCTCTGGGGTTTCTCATAAGGCGGCGAAAACTACCGGTCGCTACTCTGCCGCGCCCTATGACGAACTCAGACTTCACAACCGATCAGCGCCAGCGCGAGGCCAGCGGCGCTCACTCATACGGCCGCTACCTCGAGGAGTTCGAGGTCGGCGCCATCTACAAGCACTGGCCTGCGAAGACCGTGACCGAGGCGGATGACCACCTCTTCTGCCTGATCACGATGAACCACCACCCGCTGCACATCAACGACGTCTACGCCGGCCAGTCCCAGCAGGGCAGGAACGTGGTGGTGGGCCCACTCGTCTACTCGCTGGCGCTCGGCATGTCCGTGAGCGACGTGTCCGGCAAGGCGATCGCGAACCTCGCCACCGAGGAGCTCTCACACCCGGCGCCGGTGTTCCACGGCGACACGCTCTTCGTCGAGTCCGAGGTGCTCGAGGTGCGCCCGTCGAGCTCGAAGCCCGACCGCGGCATCGTGAAGGTGCACACCCGGGTGCTCAACCAGGACGGGACGCTTGTGGCGGAGTTCAAGCGCACGGTGCTGATCCCCAAGCGCGAGCCGGGTGAGGCGAAGGCCGAGGACAACGTCGAGTAGCGCTCAGACGCTGTCGACGATCTCCAGGCGCTCGTCCATACGAGTCAGCCTGAAGACGCGCTGTACCTGCTCGGGCCCCTCGACGATGCGCAGGGCGCGCCCCTCGTCACGCGCTCGGGAGTCGGCGCGGAGGATGAGCCGGAGGCCCATCGAGTCGAGGAACTGCAGCTCCCGGAGATCGAGCACGACGTCGTTGGAGCCCTGCTCGAGCCTGATCAGCTGCTGCTCGGCCGAGTCGACGTGGGCGATGTCGAGCTCGCCCCGGAACGCGACGACCACCTTTCCGCCCTCCAGCTCCTCCGACGTGAGCTCGAAGCTCTGCACGGCGCGGATCATAGGTCGCCCGGGGGTGTTGATGCACAAGTGCCCGCAATAACTCGTTCAGGGGCAGGCGCGCGGGTAGGCTTGACGTAATCGGAGAGGCTATGAACGACTGCTCGGGACAAGGATCGATCGCATCCGATGCGGCAGAGCGCGTTCGCTCGATCGTCGCCGCAGCCGAGAGCGAGGCCGCGCGCATCCGCTACGAGGCGGAGCGCGACGCGCAGAACCATCTCCGCGGCGCCGAGGAGCAGTCGATCCGCTTCCTCGACGACGCCAAGCGCCAGGCCGAGGGCCTGGTGGAGGAGCGGCGCCGCCGGATCGAGGAGCTCTCCGGTCGCATCGTCGGATCCTCCGAGGCGCTGCTCGAACGCATCGACAACGCGGACGCCGTCCGCCTCCAGCTCGACGCCTTGGTGCATGCCCTCGGCGAGACCGCCGACCGGGCGACCCGCGACTCCGGCGCCGGATCGGCCGAGCACTTTCAGGCGCCTCTGCGCACCTCGCCTGCACCCACCTATGAGCCCCCACCCGCCGCGTCGCCGCCGGCCCCCAAGGACCAGTTCGACGGGTCGCGCCTGGTCGCGCTCCAGATGGCCGTCGCCGGCACCGGTCGCGAAGAGGTCGAGGTTCACCTTCGCCGTGCCTTCGGGCTCGACGATCCGGCGCCGATCCTCGACGACGTATTCGGCTCGCGCACCGGCGGCCGCCGCAGCGATACGCGCCGCCGCGCGGCTGGCTAGACCGTAGATCCCAGCCGTCGTCGCCAGTCGTGACGCGGGCGGTCGAAATGCACCACTCGTGTCAGGAAACCTGCGCCGAATACCTCCGAAAAGCTGCGAAAAGGCTCCCGCGGCGGCCCGTCAGTGGGGGTCGCCGGGCCCGGATGTGGAGGCCGGCGGCCTCGACTCCTCCGCCAGCGAGGTGATCGCGAGCACGCCTCGGGCGGCGTTCTCGAGCACGTCCGTGGCCTCCTCGATCGAGCGTGCGTAGAGCTCCACCAGCATGTGGACGACGATGTTGTCGCCCTCGTGCTTGTGGAAGCGAACGTGGGTGAAGAACTCCCTCGTGCCGTTCTCGCCGAAGGCCCCGAAAGCGAGCGAGTCGGCGGCTTCCGGGCCCGAGCACGTCTCGATCTGGTCGCCCTCCACGGTGACGGTGCAGGAGGCGACCCAGGGGGTGCCTACCACCATCCGCTCCCAGCGGTCCTCGACCGCCTCGACGCGGCTCACGCGCCGCCCGTTCTCCTCGTAGAAGGCGAGTGCGAGATGGGGCTGGTCGTGGAGGCAGTCGACACACTGGACCACCGCCTCCTGGACCTCCTCCACGGGTTCGACGGCGTCGCCGCTGTCGGCGTCGACCTTGAGCACTCCCTCGTAATGGACCTGCACCTCGAGGTTCTGAGACCAGCAGCGGTAACACCGCAGCCAGCTCGAGAGCGCATCGACTGAGTCTCTGGCGGATCCCTCCATCACCCCTGATTATGCTGACGCCGATGAAACGCGTCTCCCCGTGGGTGGCTGCGCTCACCGTGGCAGCCCTGTCGGCATGCGGGGGCGACGAGGAGAAACCCAAGCCGATCTCAGGTCCAGCCAAGCAGGTGGCCGCGACCATCACCGCGCTCGAGCGGGCCACCGCGAAGCGCGACTTCGACACGATCTGCGATGAGCTCCTGGCCGCGCCGGTGCGCGAGCAGGCCGGCGGTGGAGCCTGCCCGGCGCAGCTGCGGCGCACCGCCGCCGGGGTGCGCGACCCGCGCATCGCGATCCGCAAGATCGACATCGAGGGCAACAAGGCCACCGTGGCCGTCACCACCCGGGCCCGCGGCCAGGCGCCCGCCGAGGACACCGTCGTACTGGTGCGCGAGGAGGGCCAGTGGCGCATCTCGCAGCTGAGTGCGCCGAAGAAGTGACGCGGAAGCGGGACACGCGATGATCGGCGCCGTGCTCTCCGGGGGAGGGGGGCGCCGCATGGGCGGCGGCAAGCACGCGGCCCAGCTGGGGGGCCGCCCGCTCATCTCATACCCGCTCGAGGCGCTGGCGCAGGCGTGCGACCCGGTGGCGGTCGTGTGCAAGGCGGCGACGGAACTACCCGATCTGGGCGACTACGAGCGATGGGACGAGCCGGATGAGCCCCAGCACCCCCTCACCGGCATCGTGCACGCGCTGGAGCGCGCGGGAGCCCCCGTACTGGTGTGTGCGGCGGATATGCCGTTCGTGACCGCAGACGCGTGCAGGACGCTGCTCGCGGGGGCGGGCGGGGGCGGTTCGGCTCCGGCCGCGGTCGCCGCCGCGAAGGGCGAGATCCAGCCGGTGTTCGGCGTCTACTCGCCGGCCTCGCTCGACGGGCTCCGCGCGGCGGCGCCCGGCGCGCCGCTGATGGCCACGGTCGAGGGGCTCGACCCGGCGCGCGTCGCGCTGCCGCCGCCGATGCTGCGTAGCGTGAACACGCCGGAGGAGCTGGCCGAGGCGGAGGAGGAGCTCAGCTCGGGGTGAGATCCCGCGAGTACTGAACTTCCGGCAGGCCGATGTCGGTCGGGCGCTCCGCGGCGGTCACGCGCCAGCCCTCGCGCTCGTAGAAGCGACGCGCGCGGCGGTTCTCGCGGGGTGTCCACAGATCGGCCACGGTGTTCCCGCGCCCCTCCATCTCGGCAAGGGCGGCCGCGTGCAGGCGCGTAGCGAGACCGGTGCCCCACCACTCGGTGCGAACGAAGAGGACCCACAGGTACGCACGGTCGTGACCGTCGTCGTGCTCGGCCACCCCGACCGCTCCGGCGGGCTCCTCGCCCTCCCAGGCGATCCGGCACCACGTGGTGGGCCGGGCCAGCCGCGCGCGCACCTTCGCGTCGGGCTGCTCGGTCTGCTGTGGCGGCT
>JACCYP010000228.1 GCA_013696425.1 Thermoleophilaceae bacterium | reverse complement strand
GGCCGGCGTCGCGCAACGCCATGTGGTCGAGGCCGTCGTAGATCACGTCCTCGCCGATGCCATCGGTGCCGGCACCCTTCATCGTGATCACGGTCGTGTAGCGCGTGAACTCGGGGCCCATCGGCTGCTCGAGACCGGAGAGCTCGTAGCCATCGATTTCGACTGGCAGATCCGTGATCAGGTCGTACAGGGACACGGCCGAGCAGGCTATAGGGTCGGCTCAGTGGGCCAATACGACTTCACGACGCGGTGGCTGATCGACTCCGACGCCGAGCCCGTCTGGGACGCGATCGCGGACTTCGAGCGCTGGCCGTCCTGGTGGACGAGCGTGCAGCGCGTGCGCGAGGTGGAGCCCGGCGCCTACGCGATCGCGTGGCGCAGCCGGCTGCCGTACGAGCTCGAGTTCACGATGCACGTCACGCGTTCGGAGCGCCCGCGCGTGATCGAGGGCCACACCGACGGCGAACTGCGCGGCGGCGGCGTGTGCACGCTGTCCGAGCCGGCCGGCGGCACGCTGGTCTCCTACGCCTGGAACGTCGCCACCACGCGCGGGTGGATGAACGCGCTGGCTCCCGCGGCGCGGCCGGTGTTCGTGTGGAACCACGACCACGTGATGCGCACGGGCGGCGAGGGGATCGGGCGGCTACTCGACACACGGGTGACCTCGTGAGCGCCACGCCGCGGCTCGACGATGTCGATCTGACGCTCACGATGAAGCGCTCCGAGCAGGACGAGCGGATCGAGATCGCGCAGAACAAGCTGCAGGCGCTGCGCCTCCAGCTCGGGGGCAAGCTCCACTCACAGGAGGACCTCGGGCCGCCTGTGTGCATCGTCATGGAGGGCTGGGATGCCTCCGGCAAGGGCGGGGCGATCCGCCGGCTCACCGGGACGATGGACCCGCGCCACTACCGCGTGAAGGCGTTCTCGGCACCCTCCCACGACGAGAAGCGCCACCACTTCCTGTGGCGCTTCGGACCGTCGCTGCCGGGATGGGGAGGCATGGCGATCTTCGACCGCTCCTGGTACGGCCGCGTGCTGGTGGAGCGCGTCGAAGGGTTCACCGACGAGCCGGTCTGGCGGCGTGGCTACGACGAGATCAACGGCTTCGAGAAGACGCTCTCTGACGACGGGATGATCATCATCAAGCTCTGGCTGCACACCTCCGAGGAGGAGCAGGCCAAGCGCTTCAAGCGCCGCGACAAGGATCCGCTCAAGCAGTGGAAGCTCACCGACGAGGACTGGCGCAACCGCGAGAAGCGGCCCGCCTACGAGGAGGCGGTCGAGGAGATGTTCGAGCGCACCTCGACCGCCTGGGCACCGTGGCACTTGATCCCCGCCGAGCAGAAGAAGTACGCCCGCGTGGCCGTGATCGAGACCGTGATCGCGGAGATCGAGCGCGGCATGCGCGACCGCGGCTTCGAGCCGATCGGCTCGCTCGGCGAGATCGGCTGAACGCTCAGCGGCCGTCTGGGTAGAGCTGGCGGTTCGTGGAGGGCGAGGGGTCGCGCTTGATCGTGCCCGGCTTCTGCGAGACGTCGATGACAAAGCAGTTCGCGCCCTTGGAGCGGTCGTCCTTCGGCAGGCAGGTGCGGAACACGTCCTCTCCCATCCGCACGGTGTCGGCGGCGTCGAGGTTGCGCCTCAGCTCGCCGTCGCTGCCTTGCGCGACCTCGGCCTGGAGCAGTTCGGCCGCGCGCTCGGTGGCCTCGGTCTCCGAGACGATCACCTTGCGGCCGCCCAGGCCGACGGCGAAGCAGCCGGCGAGCCCGGCGACCAGCGCCCACACGGCCACCCGGTCGAGCGTCACCACGTAGGGCTTCAGATCGGGGTCGCGGGCGTCGAGGCGCTTGGCCAGGAACGGGGCGATCGCGCCGACGATCACCAGGTTCCCGAACATCGCCATGAAGAGGGCCCACACCGGGTCGCCGGTGAGGAACGTCGGCGGCAGCCGCCAGAGCACCAGCCAGTCGGCGACCGTGAAGGCGGCGAACGCCGGCCACACCCAGGCGCCCTTGAAGCGCCAGCGCAGGCGGTGGGTCCAGAAGCGCTCCCGTTGCACGCGATCCATCGGGCGAAGTATGCGCGCTCGGTAGCATCGAAGGAGTGGATGAGCTCTGGGTAGCGAAGGCGGGTCTCCTCTCCTACGAGGACGGAATTGCGCTTCAGGAGCGGCTGCGTGCCAGGCGCCAGGCGGGCGAGATCCGGGACACGCTCCTGCTGCTCGAGCACCCGCCCGTGTACACGAAGGGGCGCCGCACCGGCGCCGGCGATCTGCCGATGGGCGAGGACTGGTACCGCTCCCAGGGCATCGCGGTGGAGGACACCGACCGCGGCGGCAAGGTGACCTACCACGGCCCCGGCCAGCTCGTGGGCTACCCGATCATGGCCGTGACCGACGTGCTCGCCTACGTGCGCGGCACCGAGCGCGCGATGATCGCGGCCCTCGCCGACGAGGGCATCGAGGCGCGCTGCCGCGAGGGCCTGACCGGCATCTGGGTGGGCGAGCGCAAGATCGGCTCGATCGGCGTGCACGTATCGCGCGGGGTGACCACGCACGGCTTCGCGGTGAACGTCGACAACGATCTCCAGCCGTTCGAGTGGATCGTGCCCTGCGGGATCGAGGGCGTGCGGATGACCTCGATCTGCCGGGAGAAGGGCGCGGGCGAGAACCTCGACTGCTTCCGCAAGCGCGCCGCGTGGCGGTTCGCCAAGGAGTTCGGCCTGCGCCAGCGGCTTGTGTCCCTGGAGCGGATGACGGGCCTGCCGGTGGCGGCATGAGTACACGAAGCCGATCCAACCCGGGCGGCGCCAAGGTGCTCGAGCTGATGGGCGAGGACGTCCGCCCCTTTCGTGAACGCAAGCCTGCGTGGTTCAAGGTGCCCGCGCCGGGCGGCGCCAAGTACCGCGAGCTGCAGCACATGATCGACGGCCAGGGACTGAACACCGTCTGCCAGGAGGCTGCCTGCCCGAACATCGGCGAGTGCTGGGAGCGCGGCACGGCCACCTTCATGATCCTCGGCGACACGTGCACCCGCCGCTGCGGCTTCTGCAACGTGAAGACGGGCAAGCCGACCCACAGCGATCCGCTCGAGCCCGCACGCGTCGCGCAGTCGGTGAAGCGGATGGGCCTGCGCCACGCGGTGGTCACGAGCGTCGACCGCGACGACCTGCCCGATCTCGGCGCGAGCGCCTTCGTCGGCACCATCCGCTCGATCCGCCGGATGGCGCCCGGCTGCAAGGTCGAGGTGCTCACGCCCGACTTCCGCGGCCAGGAGATGCCGCTCGCCCGCGTGATCGCGGAGCGCCCGGACGTGTTCAACCACAACGTCGAGACCGTGCCGCGCCTCTATCCGCTCGCACGCCGCGGGTCAAAGTTCATGCGCTCCTGCCGTGTGCTGCAGAACGCCAAGGAGATGGGCGGCGAGGAGGTGGTCACGAAGTCCGGGTTGATGACCGGCCTCGGTGAGTCGATGGAGGAGATGGTCGAGACCTTCGGCATCCTCCGTGAACACGATGTGCAGGTACTCACCGTCGGGCAGTACCTGCGGCCCACCGAGCACCACCTGCCGGTGGTGCGCTACAGGCATCCCGACGAGTTCGCCGAGCTCGAGCGCGAGGCCTACGCGATGGGCTTCGAGTCCGTGGCCGCCGGCCCGCTCGTGCGCTCGAGCTACCACGCCGAGCAGACCCTGGAGCAGGCGCGCACCGTCTGATCCCCGTTCTCCTCGCCGGCGCGACGCTGCTGCTCGCGGCGGGCTGCGGCGAGGACGCCCCCGCGCAGGGCGGCGAGCGGTGGAGGTCGCTGCGCAGCGCGCAGCTCGCGCGCACGGAGGTGGGCGCGGCGCGCGTGGGCGATGCGATCTACGTGGTTGGCGGCTTCCTGCCGCCGAACCGCAACACGGCCGCGGTCGAGCGCTACGACATCGCTCGGAACTCGTGGCGACGGGTGCGCCCGATGCCGCTGGCGCTGAACCACGCCGCCGCCGTGACCCACCGCGGCGACCTGTATGTGACCGGCGGCTACTCGGGCCCGCGCAACCTTCAGTCCGAGGCGAACGTGCTCTTGCGCTACGACCCGGGACGCGACCGCTGGAGCCGGCTGCCATCGATGCCCACCAAGCGCGCGGCGCTCGCCGCCGGGGTGATCGGCGGCCGCCTCTACGCGGTCGGCGGCGTCACGCGCGGCAAACCGCTGACCACGCTCGAGTCCTATGACTTCCGCACTCGCCGCTGGCGCAGCGAGCCGGGGATGCCCACCGCGCGGGAGCACCTCGCCGCCACGGTCGCCGGGGGGAAGATCTACGTACTCGCGGGGCGAGCGGGCGGGGTCGGCAACTTCAAGGCGAACGAGCGCTTCGATCCGCGCACGCGGCGGTGGGACCAGCTGCCGGACATGGAGAAGAACCGCGGCGGCATCGCAGCGGCCACCGTGGGCGAGCGCGTCGTGGTGCTGGGCGGCGAGGAGACGGCGGGCACGATCGCCGAGGCCGAGATCTACAACCCGGCCACGAACTCCTGGAGCCGCCTCCCAGATCTCCCGACGCCCCGCCACGGCCTTGGCGCGGCGGCGAAGGGCAAGCGCGTCTACGCGATCGAGGGCGGCACCTCGCCGGGCTTCTCCTTCTCGGCGAAGCTCGAGGCGCTCGACGTGCGCTGAGCCACGTCGAGCGCTCGCTTCGGCACCCATGTGGTGCTCGATCGAGCGCTCGCCGGGAAGGCGCGCTAGATGCGCGCCGCGTTCAGGGTCACGGAGCCCTTCTGCTTCCCGGCGCTCACGGAGATCCGGACCTTGTAGTTCCCGCGCTTCACGCCCTTCGCGGAGATGCGCGCCCCGCGGCCGGGCTTCGCCCTCACGGTCTTCACGACCTTCCTGCCGCGCAGCAGGCGCACGGTCATGCGGGTGGGAACCGCGGTGCGGGCCGAGATACCGAGCGGCACCGCGCGGCGGCCGCCGAAGGCGGACGAGGAGAGCCGGGCCTCGCGGATGAACCCGCAGCCGGCGGCTCGCACGTGCGGCCGCGCCCGCTTGAGGCGCTTGCCGCGAACGGTAAAGCCCACCTCGCGGACATCGAGGCGGCCGGTCTTGCCGGTGAGCGAGAAGCGCGCGATGTAGCGCCCGGAGCGGCGGGCCGCGCGCGAGAGCACGGGCTTCGCGGAGGACACCTTCGCCACGCGCCGGCGCTTGCCGTCGCGGCCGACCGAGAACACCTCGATGGTGGCCGGCAGCTTCACTTCGGAGCCGAAGCCGAGGCGTACGCGCTTCCCACGCCTCTTTACGCTCACGCCCTTCAGCCCGCCCGTGGGAAGGCAGCCGAGCTCGGTGACCGACAGCTCGGGGTCGGTGAGCACCTCCTCGGTGCAGAAGCGCATGTCGACCCACTTCTTCTCCGAGAAGAGCTTCGTCATGTCCTTCGCGTGGGGAGAGGAGGGGTTCGCGGACTGCGAGTAGGTGACGATCGAGCGCGAGTCGGGGCAGTCGGTGCCGTTCAGGTGTGCGGCCATCACGAACGACGAGCCGCTGCCGACGTCGGGGAAGCCGCTCCTGCCCTTGAAGGGGTTCGAGATCGCGTTGAACACGCCGAGGGTGCCGGGGCCGCCGTGGATCGGGATCTTCTCGCCCGCGATCGTCTCGGTCTGGTACTCGCGCAGCCGGGCGTCGAGCGGAATCGAGTTCGAGCGCAGCTCGGCCACCGCGTCGGCCAGCGCCTGGCCCACCTGCGGGTTGCCGGTGTTGAGTTTGCGCGGCGTGTTCACCGCGTCGTTCGCGTTGAAGTCGTCCGAGAAGAGCGCCGGGTTGTTGCCGATCGCGCCCGACGCGGGATTTGGCACGACCTTCGCCGCGAAGCGCCGGAAAAGCACCGCACCGTTGGAATCGAGGTTGTCGCGGAGATCCCATTTCTCAAGGATCGGACACGCCTCGCTGACGTTCACGGGCCCGCTGGCGCCGGTGAGCACCGGGTTGGCCTTGCAATAGGCCACGAGGTCGTCGCGGAACAGCTCGCCGGCGTGCTGGCGGTTGGCGAACACCGCCTCCTGGAGATTGGCGAGATCGAACTTGTTGCCCGGTCGCCCGTCCTTGCCCGCGAGGCGCTCCTCGACCATCACCAGGCCCGACCGCGTGCGCAGCGAGCGCTGGGTGCGCTCGTCGCCCATGATCCGCGGGAAGCCCTCCAGCGGCTGCTTTGGGTTCGAGAGCCAGTAGGAGTCGTTCGAGTTCGTGACGTAGTCGTTGCGGAAGAGACTCGGCTGCCTGCTCGGACCGAGCGTGCCGGGCTGGAGCGCGTCGGGATCGTTGCCGAAGTCGCAGCTGCTCTGCGAGCCGTCGAGGATGGCCACTCCGAGCAGGGCGAAGGTGGCGCGGCCGAGGGCGTTGTTGCACCGCTCGGCCTTGTCGTTGGTCACGTGCGGCACGGCGCCGATGTCGGCGTAGTAGGCCTCGCCCTTGGAGTCGGCGGCGATCGTGTTCACCCACGGGATGCCCTGGTTGCGGCGCTCGACCGCATCGAGCTCACGCACCGACTGCGCCTGGTTGGTCTCGAAAAAGTGGTTCAGGTAGCGGAAGTTCTGGGCGTTGGCGTCACCGAAGGCGGTGGCGCTCGCCGACGTCCACGGGAACAGTGGCAGGCCGAGCAGCGAGGTCGTGATCGGGCCGTGCACGGTCGAGTAGAGGGTGCGCGTGCGCACATCGCTGGGCGCGACCGTCACGCTCACCTTGTCGGCCTTCATCTGGCGCACCTGGCCGTCGAGGATGTAGGAGGTCGGCGAGCCCGGCACGAGCTTCACATCGAACAGGGCGAAGCGCCGCGCCGTGGAGACGGTGTGGCTCCAGCCAAGACCCTTCGTGTGGCCGATCAGCACGATCGGCACGCCGTAGAGGCTGCCGCCGGTCACGTCGACCTTGCCTGGAATCGTGAGGTGCGACTGGTAGAGGCGCTGGGAGCCCATCCAGGGGAAATGGGGATTCCCGAGCACGAGCCCCTTGCCGTCCGAGGTCGCCTCCTTGCCCAGCCCGTACGCGTTCGAGCCCGCTGCGAGCGTGAAGCGGTCCTGGTTCTCGCGCACCATCTTCTCCTGCTCGGCGGTGGTGGGGCCGGCGCTCGGCGCGACCGCGGGCGTGGGCGGAGCAGCGCCGGCGACACCGTCGATCACCACGCCGCCGCTCGCGAGCAGGGCGAGCTTGTAGAAGTAGCGGTAGACGTCGATCTCGGTGATCTCGCGCACCCACGGCTGGCCCTTGCAGGTGGGGTCGGGAAGGTTCGCCACGCCGGTGTCGCGCAGGTAGCGGTTGTAGCCTGCGACATAGCCCGTCACGCCCTCCTTGATCTCGGGGCGCGGGCCCTTGGGCGGAGCCTGGGCGAGCAGCTTCTCGACGGTCTGGGTGTCCTTGATCCGTTGGAAGTAGAAGTCGGAGTTCAGGTTGTTGACGACCGACCCGTTGCCCTCGAACGTCCACGTCTTCTCGGCGCCGAAGAAGCGCGCGCGCTCGGCGCTCACGGTCACGTACGAAGAGGCGATCGTGCAGATGTTCTCGCGCGCGAAGTTGTAGCCGTAGCCGTAGCCCATGCTGCCGTAGTCCTTGGCGAGGATGTGCGGCACGCCGAACGACGTCGTGCGCACGGCGACGTCGTAGGAACCCTCGCGCGGGAGGTTCTGCACGGGTGCGGCGGAAGCGGCGGCGGGGAGCAGCAGCATGGCCGCGATAAGCGGTGCGAGGGGGGAGCGCACGGCCGCTCACCCTACCCTTCCGATTCGGTCGATGGCCCCACTAAAGGACAACATCCAGAAGCGCCGCTTTCCCTACCTGACGGTCGCGGTGATCGCCGGGAACGGGGCGCTGTTCGGCCTGCGGCCGGAGAGCTTCGACGGCGGCATCTGGCAGCTGCTCGTAGCCGCGCTCTTCCTGTGGCTCTTCGCCACGACCGTCGAGGACTCGATGAGCGCATGGCGGTTCGTCGTCCTCTACGGCGTCGGCTTCGCGGCGCTCGGCGTGAGCGGCGGGGTCGGGATCCTGCTCGGCGGCTACGCCGTGCTCTACCCGCACGCCCGCGTGGTAACGCTCTCGCTCATCCCGCTCCTGGTCTCGCTCATCGAGCTGCCGGCGCTACCGGTACTTGCACTCTTCGTGCCTGTTCAGGCCTTCTGGGGGGTCGAGAGCCTGCTGCAGGCGCTCGCCGCCGCTCTGCTCGGCATGATCGTGATCAAGCTCTTGGCCAACCGACCCCACGAGGACTACCCATGACCGCCCGTACCGCCGCCCTGATCGCCGCACTCGGGCTGATCTGCCTGCTCGCCTTCCTCACCGTACGGGTGATCGTCGAGAGTGGCTTCGACGTGCTCGTGGGCGCGTCGCTCGTGATCCTCGCGCTGTTCGGCCTGGGGGTGCTCGGAGCGCTCACGGAGCCGCCGGAGTGAAGCGAGCACTGCTCGTGTTGGCGACGCTCGCGGCGACGGCCGTGGCGATCGTCCTGATCTCCGGGCGCGAGGACTCGTCATCCGGTCAGGGGTCCACGCGAGTGCCGCTGGCCTCGGCTCCGGCCTCGCCCCTGCAGGCCCAGAACGGCCCGCCGCAGGCCACCCCTTCGCCGCTACAGGATCCCGCCACCGCGATCTCACTCGACGGCAAGGACGCGTTCGGGCTGCGCTTCAAGAAGCAGCCGCGCGCCGGCGTCGTGTTCGACATGAAGAGCGGCAGGGTGCTGTGGCGGCGCAACCCGGTGCAGACGATGCCGGTCGCCAGCCTCACCAAGATGATGAGCGCGCTCGTGGTGACCGAACACGGCCGCCCGCGCGAGCAGGTGCGGATCACGAAGGCCGCGCTGCGCTACTCCGGCTCGGGGGTGGGGCTGCTCCCCAAGGGCCGCCACGTGCCGCTCGAAGCGCTCCTGCACGGGATGCTCCTGCCGTCGGGCAACGACGCTTCGATCGCCCTCGCGGTGCATACGGCGGGCTCCGAGCGGCGGTTCGTGAGGATGATGAACCGCAAGGCGCGCAGGCTCGGACTCTTCTGCACCCGCTTCGCCTCCTCCCACGGGCTCGAGCCGGGCAACCGCTCCTGCGCGGCCGACCTGGCGGTGCTCACGCGGATCGTGATGAAGGTGCCGCGCATCGCTCGGATCGTGCGCAAGCGGCAGGCGCGGGTCCGCTTCCCGATCAAGGGACGCAGGCTCTACCTGAACAACACGAACCCGCTGCTGCGGGCGCGCTATCCCGGCACGGTCGGCCTGAAGACCGGATCGACCGACGAGGCGGGCCACTGCATCGTGGCGGTCGTGAAGCGCGGGGGCCGTAATCTCGGAGTGGTGCTGCTGGACTCCCCCGATACGGCCCGCCAGGCGAAGAAGCTGCTCGGCTCGGCGTTCCGCGCCGACTGATGCCGACGCTGGCCATCGACGGGGGCGAGATCTTCTACGAGGAGCGGGGCGAGGGCGAACCCCCCGCTCTGCTCACTCTCGGCTACCTCTCGAACGCCGGCGTGTACGACGGGCTGGTGGAGGGCCTCGCGCGCTGGAGGCGGGTGGTGACCTACGACCTGCGCGGCACGGGACGCTCGACGCCGCAGGCAGAGATCACCGCCGCGCGCGACATCGCCGATCTGGCGGCGCTCGCCGAGGCCATCGGCCCCCCGGTGGCGCTCGTGGGCATCGGCGACGGCGGTCCGCGAGCGGTACGCGCCGCGGCGGCCCATCCCGAGCTCGTGAGCCACGTGCTCGCCACCAACGCGCTCGGCCGCGACGGCGTAGAGGGCACCTCGAGCCTCGCGGCGTCGCTGTCGGTGGCGGAGCTCTTCCGCGAACAGCTGAGCACCGACTACCGCTCCGCGCTGCGCTCGGCCATCGGCGGCGTGAACCCGCAGTACTCCGAGGACGAGTTGCGCGCGCGGGTGGATGCCACCGCCGCGTTCTCCCCACAGTACGCAACGCTCGCACGCTTCGACTACTGGGTAGGAGACTCGACGCTCGACGATTGCCGGGCGGTTGGACCGAAGCTCTTCGAATGGGCCGTGGGAGACAATCCGTTCTTCAGTTCGGAGAGCATCGACCGCACGCGCGAGCTGTGCCCGGAGGCCACCGCCGAGGTGTTCGATCACGGCCCGATCACGGATCCGGAGATGGTCGCGGGGCGCATCGAACGCTTCATCGCGGGTTAGTGTGGACAAGGGCAGGGGGCTACCCCCTAAGGAGACAAATGCGTATACGGATCTTGATGGCGGCACTCCCCGTCCTCGTGCTGGCACTGCCCGCGGTGGCGAGTGCAGCACCGAAGAAGACTGAGACGACCTACTACGTCGCTCTCGGCGACTCGTGGGCCGCGGGCTGCGTGCCCGACCTCGCCACCGGCAAGACGGCCTGCCCCAGGGGCGGCCCCGCCGGCTACGTGGCCCAGGTCTACAAGTCGCTCAAGGCCAAGAACCCCGGCCTGAAGCTGAAGAGCGTGGCGTGCCCGGGTGAGACCACCCAGTCGCTTCTCACCGGCAAGGGCAACGTGACCGGCAAGAGCTGCGCAGGCGGCTCCACCCAGATCAAGCTCGCCGAGAAGTTCATGAAGGAGAACAAGGGCAAGATCGCCTACGTCACGATGGTCATCGGCGGCAACAACGTCGTCAAGTGCGTACCGGGCGGGAAGCCCGACGTCGCCTGCATCGGCGCCGGCTTCACCGAGATCGACAAGGACGTGCCGACGATCGCCAAGCGCGTGAAGAAGGCAGCCGGGAAGGGCGCGACCGTCGTCGGATCGGGCTACAACGACCCGTTCCTCTCGCTCTACACGAAGGGTGACGAGGAGAGCATCGGCATCGCGAACCTGTCGATCACGCTCACGAAGACGCTGCAGGACAAGTTCGTGACGGCCTACGGGAAGTCGAGGATCAAGGTCGCCGACGTCCGCAAGGCGTTCGACACCGACAACACGGCACCCTCGATGTTCCAGGGCAAGCCCTACCCCACGAACGTAGTGAAGCTGTGCGAGAACTCGCTCTCCTGCGACCCGAAGACGTTCGGGAACATTCACCCGGATAAGTCCGGCTACAAGATCGTGGCCGACACCCACCTGCCGCTACTGCGGTAGCCGCCTGAGGGGAGGTACCGTCCGGGCATGTGCCCGGACGGTCTTTCCCACTC